>NZ_JAQRFJ010000080.1:0-11664 GCF_028599065.1 Xenorhabdus sp. PR6a
CAGATATTATAGGAATATTACTGGTTAATTTTGCTAACCTTATGATAGAACTAACAAAAATAAAAACAGTGGAAGATATTAAATCCATATCTCAACCAGTTGCTGAAGTCTTTTCCACGATTGATGAAGCGATTAAAAATGGATCTTTGACTTTACCTTATATGGTTAAAACTAATGGAATTTCTAGTTCTTTTTCTGATATAAAAAATTTGTCAAATAGCATTTCAAATATATTAACTAAAGCGCAAATACAAAAAAATAATTACAGGGGCATAATGCCCCTTATTTATCATAGTATGTCAGAAAGTTCTATCTTCTTTTTATTCCAAATAGAATCTTTTGGCATTTGGACACGAACATCCAAGTGACAACCATCAGGAATATCACAACTTTCCCCATCGAGATAATAAAAAATTTTATCATCAATAACTTCTTTTATCCGCCTGTTTTGGAAATCTTTAATTAAATGAATATGCTGTCTGTGAAATATTTTAATAGTGATAGTTCCGTCTTTTTCTACATGATCATCAATGTAAATTAGCTCTAATCCATTATTATTCTTTGGTAATGAGATACCGCCATGTATTCCCCATGCGCCATCGGCATTATAGCCTAGCACACCAAATATCTTATAGTGACCAATACCAAGTTTAGTGACGGTAGCACCTTCTGATTCATTATTAGTTGTGAATTTGCCATCAGAATAAATTTCTACTATTGGGGAAGATATTCTGAGAAAGCCATTTGTATCCTGTTTAGCGTTCATATTATCCCAGAATTTACGAGTAACTATTTCATCTTTATTGATATGATCTGTACGGTATGTATCTCCTCTGTGTATGAAAATCAATCTATGACTCCATACTTGATCGTTGCCTTCACTTGATGCTCCACTTACGTTGCTAAATCTTAATTGAACACCATAATTATTAATTGGCAAGTGATATTTTTCTAGGAATGAAGCTTTAGGAATAAATCCAGAATAACCATTGTAAATATTTTCCCATCCATCCAAATATGTTAGACGCATTGCGTCATTAATTGATACAGCCCCAAGATCTTCCAAATTTGGTTTGTTCGCAGAACTATATTGAACAAACCACTCATCATATTCTTTACTCGGATACCATAATTGACGAACAGCAATGTGTCCACGATGAGACATATATAATTGTGAAATGCTTGAATGGCTCACAGTCACAATCATCATGCCATAGTTATAAATTGGATTTCCATTTACTTTTGGAAAATCTGATACTGTTGCAGGATTAGTAACAGCAATATTATATATTCCGGGAATATTACAACTTACAAGTGTTTCACCATTACCTACTTCCCTAACAATATATTTAGACAATGCTCCAACAGCCAACTCCACAGTTCCCGCTAAACCGAGGTTTTTCACAAACTCATCTTTGTTTGGAATGTCAGCACCATTTTTACTTTTTTCCAGACGGGCATTTACACGCTCATCAGTTTCACCTTTATTATACGCCCCCACATCACCTGCATTCAGTGAAATATCCGCATTCAGTGCCTTGCCATTGACCTTACGGCCAGAAGGAACGCGGCCATTGGCATTATCATTTGCGGCTTTTGCCTGGGCTTTCGCTTCATTCACCCGTGCATCAGTTTCATCTTTATTATATGCCCCCACATCACCTGCATTCAGCGAAATATCCGCATTCAGTGCCTTGCCATTGACCTTACGGCCAGAAGGAACGCGGCCATTGGCATTATTATTCGCCGAATTAGCAAAATCATAAGCCGCTTTTACCGCTTTCGGTGTTGCAGCATGGGTTTCGCTATTGCTGTCCACCGCGCTGCTTAGGATGACAAATCCCTTCTCTTTCAGTGTCGCGTCAGGATGGTTGCGGCTGTTCGCATGTTTCGTAATAGAATTATCCACATATTCACGCGTTGCCAGAACCACCGACGGGTCAATTTTCAATGTCACGGCGTCAGCGCTGCTGACAATCAGGATCATGCGGATCGTCTGGGTGCGGCCGGAGCCTTCCTGCAATTGCGGTTTATAAGTTTCTGCGCAGTTACCTACCGCAATCAGAATGCCGTCTTTGTCGAACAGGCCGATTTCACGGATCCACCAACCGCCTTCGTTTTCAGGGATAACCTGCTCAGCAATAATCTGGTTGGTGTTTTTTGGATCGATGCTCAGCGTATTAATCGCGGCACGACGTTTTTCATTAATCAGTTTGGTTTGTTTGGTGTCTGGGGTCGGCAGGCTGCCGCCACCATCACCAACGGCCATATGGGTAATTTCAATTTTAGTCCCCAGTGCCGCGGCATTTGCCAATTTATCTGCGCCTAACTGCGTCAGCAGCGCAAAGAATTTGGTACTCATGGTCTAATCCTCATGTCATCAATAATATGTATGCCCGCGCCCATAACTTCTGAGCCGGATACGGTTACTTGTTCCGGGAAATAAGGGTAAACAGTCAGTTCGTCACCACTGTAAGTCGCTGCCGAGTAGTGATATTCACCACGTGTATCCAGATTGATATCCAAGCCAATCAAATGTCGGCTGACGGGCTTGGCATCAAAAATCAGGTTCTCCAGCTCCTCGAACATTTCATGGGTGATCCCGTTTTCCAGTACACCGATATCCAGCCGGAAAGTGCCCGGTGTTTCGTTGGTCTGCCACCACTCTTTGACGCGGATGAGATAACCTAATGGCTCCACAACCCGCCTGATCGCGCCAATCGTTCCTTTGTGTTTATGCAGGAACAGTGAGCTTTTGATCACTTCCCTTTTCGTGCTCTCAGACCAGTGTTCATCCCAACGATCCACCGACCAGGCCCACGCCAGATAGGGCAACAGGGATACCGGACAAGTGTCGGGGTTCCACAGCTCACGCAGTGGCACTTTCACCTGCTGCAATTCAGCGCAGGCTTTAGCCGCCGCAAGTTCCAGCGGGGTCGAACCCATCGGCAGGAGGCGATCACTCATCCGAACCTCCCATCGTCAGAGTGGTTTTGGTGCAGTAAGATGCCTGAGTTTTATCCAGTACGACATCTTTCAACGGTGCTTTCAGTTCCACCCGCTGGACACCTTCCACATGCAGTGCCGCATAAATCGCCGATAAACGAATGTCACGCCCCAAACGATGTTGGGCTTCGACATAGTGTTTGAGTTTCTGCTCCGCCGCCTTGCGAATCGGTTCTGATTCCGGCGTCGGAAAAATGTACAGCACCGCATCAATTTCATATTCCACAATGTTCGCTGACTGGACTTTCAGGCGATCCGCCACCGGACGCACGTTTTCGTCGTTCAGGGCTTTCTCAACGATTTCCAGCAACGCCTTGGAAGCGATACCCTTGTCTTCCCGCGACATAATGGTCACGGTCACGTTAGCCGGCGATGGGCTGATGGCCGACGCATCCGCGACTCGGCCATCCGCACTGCGGGCATGGTATTCATACGCGCCGACTGGGCCGGCAACGCTCAAACCTTCGAAAGCCTGTGGAATGCGAACGCGAAAGTCGTTGTCAGATTCCATCACTGCCAGTGTCGGTGGCACGGTAGCGTTATCCGCCGGACTCAGAACCATACGGGATACGTTATTGTTCGCACCCAATTGATCCAAATCTCTGCCGGTCGAATAGGCCACCATCACCGCTCTGGCTGCTTCGTTCACCCGTTGACGCAAAAGCAACTCGCGATAAACGTTCTCTTCCAGCAACTTGACCAAAGGTTCGGATTCCAGTTGCAAAGTCCGTGCAATGGCTTCTTGCTGATCGTCCGGATAGAGCGATATCAAGCCTTTTTTGCGCTCCTCCAGCAGTTGTTCGTAATCCAGTAGCTCCACCACATCCGGTGGTGGCAACTGGCTTAAATCGATTGTTGGCATGACTAACCTTACCGGGAATGGCTCACCGGAATAGAAAGTGAAAATTCCTGGGCGGATTGATGATAAGTCCCCGTAATATCCACCACCATTTTGCCGTCCTGTCGCGTTTCCATCGTGATGGAAGTCAGCGCCACCCGCGGCTCCCAACGACTGATTGCGGTAAAGCTTGCCGCCATGACCTGAAGCCTGAGTGCTGGATTCTGCGGCCAGTCAATCAGTTCAGGCAGCAAAGAGCCGTAGGTACGGCGCGCGAGACGGCTGCCCACGGGGGTTAATAAAATATCGCTGACGGATTGCCGGATATGCGCCAAATCGGTCAACGCCCGGCCGGTCTGCCGATTCATTCCCAGATACATCATACGGGGCCTCCTGATGTGTCACCGCCTGACCGAATGCCGGTGTGTTTATGGGAATCCACGACCACGCCGTTGGAACTGAATGTGCCTCCGGTGTGTTCAATATTGCCCGTCATTTTGCCGCCGTTGCGCACAATTAAGTTGCCTGTGCTCATTAGCTGCGTACAGATGACCTCCGGTGTATCCAGCGTAATGCGGCTGCTGGCGACACAGGTGATTTCCGGTGCGGTAATATGGACGGAATCCGAAGCAGTCACTGTCGCAGTTTTGATACCAGTCACAGTCAATGCGCCGGATTGCGGCTCATACTCCATCACAGCACCATCCGGAAACTGGATATGCGTTGCTTGTGGTGAGGTTGATGGCGCCGGAAACTCATCTGAAAAAATCGCAGGCAATACAAAGGCGGTGGTCAGTTCTCCGCCTATGGACAGTAATAAAACCTGCTCACCGACACTGGGCGCCCACCATGTGCGGGAGTTTCCCGCTCTGGATGTCAACCAGTGCAGCCAGTTGGTTTCAAGATTGCCTGTCGCGACCCGGCACATTCCCTTGGTGGTATCCACTTGGGTAATGACGCCGGTGCGGATCAGGTTGCGCAATAAGCGCATCAGTTCAGTGAGTTGTGTGTTCATGGCGTAAGAATGCCACGGAAAAGTGGGCTGGGCATTAAACTGGGATTGTAGGAAACACCCTACAAATCCAGTCACAAAATCGTTTTAAATCAATAAAATAAAAGACCTTCCCTAAGATGAAAGAAGGTCTTTGAAATAAACTGCGATCATTGCGGCTTACACTATTGTGGTTTGCATTGCCGCACAACCTCACGCACATACTGTTGCAAATAGTCTAATTTGGCTTGATCGCGGATAATGCCGGCTCGGATAGCGTAAATAGTGCGTCCAGCTTTTGCAGTGAGTTCGATTTGGGTTCCATCGCCCACGCTGCGGGCGCCGGTATCTCGGTCTTGGGTGAGCTGACAGGTAGCAAGATTGGCGGCTGCGATTTGCACCCGCCGATAACCAGCAGCGATGTCAGCACGCAAGACCGTGTTTTCTTCGGTAACATCAGCTAATTTTCCTGAATAATATTCATCCAATTGTGCAACCCGATTTTGTGCCGCTTTCATTTGCCCAAGTGTAGCCAGCATTTCCGATTGAGCTTTTTGGTTGATGGCGACAAGCTGGGCTGCGTGTTGCTGTTTCAGACTCGCTATTTCACTGAGAACCAGCGAGCGATGTCCCCACCAGCCAAGGCTTCCGCCAACAATCAGACTCACAATCAAAGGCAGTTTCTTTATTGCTCTGATCCCTAACAAAACCGTTCAGCCTCCTTATTAATCCCACAGCTGAATAATGGGTTTGCGGGCAGCAGGCATAAATTCGGGCATCTCAACTTGCGTTCCATGAGGTAATACCGCGCCAAAATCAGCCAATCCAGGATTGGCCTGCAACACACGCTCGGTCATTCCCAGTGTACGGCCATAATGACGCCAGCAAATGGCATCAACCGTTTCATTTTGTTGTGCAATAATTTGCATACACTCTCCTCTCTTTTTTTGCAGAAAACTTGCAGAAAATAGTTAGTCACTCGGAAAGTTATGATCAAATAATTAACGGAATGCCTCAATGCGGTGAGATTGTCAGGTAAGCAGCACACATAAACTGAGGGGCAGGAAATCCTTTCCTGCCCCTTGGCTATTATCCTCCCAAACCTCTTAAATGAGTTCCATTATATGATCGTGGTCACTGCTCTTTTGAGTCCCTGTCACTCTTACGGAGGTACTGCTCCTGGTTCCAATGCTAAAATTGGTATCAGGATAGTGTAGTAATCTATTTTTCTGTTGAATCCGAATTTCTTAACACTTTATTTCTTAAAACTTTGTTACCGGCCACCTCATTACCTGACAGATCGTTTTCCAGTTTACTCTGGTAACTGTTAAACCTTTTTTCATAAGGTGCAGATAGCTCAGCTATCCAAACCAGTGCCAGCTCTTTGTCTTCCGCATGATTGCATTCGCAACTTGTTGCCATTCGAGCAATAAAATTGATCCGTTGCGCTACCAATGATTCCATAAGAGATTCCACTGATTTACCTGCCTCCATATAATAAGCTGTATGCATATACAGTACACGTAATAAGATTAAATTTAAAGTATTTTTTGCCTTTTTTGAGGAGTAAATTTGATAGTTAGTGACTATTGTTTGCTGTTTTAGCAGAAATATTTGCCAATTTGATTGATTTTTCTACTATGGCAATGCGGCGGTCTGGATAACCCCTTATCTTGCTGTTTTCCTGTTCATCCGTACAGTTATTGACAGAACTCCAAGGGGAAATTTTTTTGCTCCTTTTATACACAATTCGTTCAGGTGTCACCGTAGATTCTAATTTCGGCACAATAGACCATTGGTGAATTCGCGTACAAATAAATCCGGCGTGGGACAAAAAGGGGGAAGTTACACCTTGGATGGATTGAACATCTTCACCGTAAGGGCTGCCAAAAGGGATGTTCTTGTAAAATAAGCGAATGACTAAATCACGACGCGCCACCCAAGGCCCGCCCTGTGCTTGGGTATAAGCCGCCCAATTCCCTTCATCCGCTGCCTGCAACACGGCGTTTATCTTGTGATCAGCGAGACGGATTTCCCTGAGCCGGCGTAATTCGCGCCAAACCGAAACCGGGGCGCCACCGATTTGTTGAAATTGGCGAATACGCCAACGGCTCGCCCAAGCTGTCACTGATTTCGCCATATCGCGCAGAAATTCTCCGGTTTCATGATCTTTTTCTTCTTCCAGTGCATAACCGTCGATATTTTTGGAAATGTACTTGGCAATATAACCCGTGGCACTGCCTTTATTGGGATCGATCGCCTGATAATGAAAACGTGCCTTTTTAGCTTCATCGTTCTGCAACTCGTCCTGCTCTTCCTGACAGGCATAATGCCCAAGAATGCTTCTGACCTGCTGCACATGCTCTGGCAGCATGAACAGCACCAGATGCCAATGCGGCGTGCCATCATGATGGGGTTCCACCACCCGGAAACCAAACAGATTGATTTTTGCTCTGGCGAATGCCGCCCGTGCTTTTGCCCAGACCCGGCATAAATAACGTTGCGTATCACGTGGCGTTGCGCCATTCCAGGATTTGACAAACCCGCCCCGACCCTGAACAGCATGGTATTTTGCCGGTGCCGTGATGGTATAAAACTCCCCAACGCAGTTCATTTCAGTGGCAACATCTTCGAAACCGCGCATTCTGACCATCAATTCACAACGGCGGATCGCCGGGTTCGCATTGCTATGCACAATCGTATCTGCCAGTGAAATACGTTCCCCCTTTTCATTTTCCAAATCAAAGTGTTTGAAAAATTCACGATTGCGCCGCTTTTGTTCCAGCCATTCCCGCAATGCCTGACGTGAAACGTAAGGAGATGCGGCTTGCTGTACCTGTCCAACGGCAATGGCCATATGTTCAGATTGAATATCACGCAGGTGCTTTAGACGAAAATACCACCAGCGAGCCGACATCATGCGCAACATCCCCGAACAGAGTTGATCGACAGAGGGCATTTTGCGGCCGCGATTGAAACGCTGCCAATAAGGCGGATGAGTACCACATTGCAACGTCAGTTTTGCCAGCAATCGGTACAATCGGGCAACACGGGAAAATGGTTCATCGTTTTGGCCGTCAACAGGGGTTGATGAGGGCTTTTGGGTAACAAGCACAGAATAGTGCTCATAATTGCCGGAAATAAAAACAGAAATCGTGTGGGCAAGTTTCAAGAGTTGTTTGCGATCATAGGTCGCCATATTTTCCAATTGCTCAATAAAAGGAAAAGGCGCCAAACCAGAGATACGATGGTGAAATTGATACCTTGCTTTTGCCAACTGCAATCTTGGCAACACATTCTGCCCAACCGTTTTTCTCAGGAAAGCATTTGCCTCACGGCGGCCTGAGTGATTAAAGATATCGGTATAACGATGGCTGAAATATTTCGCCAGAAAATCCGGCATCTGCCCGATATATTGGTGACGCCATTGATGATCTTCTGCGTTGACTTCCCAGAGCAGGCGCTCTGCCATTGAAATACCCTGCGGCATAGCATGTTGTTTATGCGTGATAACATCAAAATTCATCAATTTCACCATATTAGGAATGTGCAAGGGCCTGACGTACTCATGCCATTTGTTCAAAGCGGTAATGTGTTTAGTAGAAAATGTTTAACAGAAAGTAGTTATTAGCCAGCCAATGCCAGGTGCTTCGGAAACTGACTGACCACGACCTTGATATGATTCATCGCCTTGATCAGCGCCTGTTTTTCCGCTTGGGTAAAATGGTTGAATTCACTGTCGTGGCGGGAGCGCGGGATATTCGCCAAATAGAAAATGGCCGATAACGCCCGTTTATTCTTTTCGTAGTAGCTGTCTGTTTTATCGCGCATATCAGCTAAAAACCGGTTTAACTCCTTCTCATTTTCCCCCCAATAGGCCGCCCTGATCCTCGACAAATGATTCAGTCCTGCCAGCCGCTGGCCGAGGTTAATCCGGGCAAATTTTTCTTTTTCAGTATTCGCCATATTTTCCCTCCATTTCAAACGGTACCACCTGTCCGCGGTAACATTCCCGAAATATAAAGCCGCTTATTATCTTTCCACGCTGCGGGGAGATAATAAATGCCTCTTGAAGAGGGACAAGTATAAAGATTGAAATTTGGGCGTTCATGATGCAATATCTCTCGATGGTTTTCGGCTTAACCAATCCGGGCTCAATAAAGGTCTCAATATGAGAACTTTATTGAGATACTAATAGCTATTATCTGTACTGTCAATGAAAAATACCAATATTGAGATCAAAATGGGGGCTGATAGTGGGGGAAGACCTGCTATTGAACGTCTTGTCCGCGCGTATGGGTTTAAATCACGTCAGGCTCTGAGTGACCATTTGGGCGTTTCCAAAAGCACGATGGCAAATCGCTACCTTCGTGATAGCTTTCCCGCGGATTGGATCATCCAGTGTAATCTCGAAACTGGTGCTTCACTGCTGTGGTTGAGCACAGGTCAGGGAGAAATGTTTCCAGATGGAGAAAGCGGCAAAAAAGCGGAACGGTTGGAAGATATCATTGCCCCATCCATCTCTCGCGTAAAATTATCAGGGGGTAAGCTCAATGAGGCTAACCCAGTGATTTTGGACAACGAGCTGATTTCCACGGAACTAAAAAATCCGCTTATTATTGATGATGGTACCTCATGGTATCTACTGGATACTCAGGAAGATAATATTCAGGATGGCTTATGGCTGGTGGATATTGAGGGTATGCACAGCATCAAAAAGATTGCCAAAATCCCAATCAGCAGGATTAGGGTCAGCGATAGCGACGTCACGTTTGATTGTGCCGTCAGCGATATCAAATTTATCGGCCGCGTCGCTCTGGTTATCTCCAGACAATAAATCCTCCGGCATACACCCTTCGGCCTAAGATAGCGTCCATCAAGGTTATCCCTTTCCATCAGGATGACCTTGATGTTTCACACAAAATCGGAATGCCGCAGTCGATACAGAACGTGCTCTCTCAAGGGATGATTCTCTTTCAGGCCCGGATGCAGAAAGGTTTTTTCATCTCTGGTCATGCCCAATTTCTTCATTACACTCTCTGAGCGGTAATTAGAAATTGTGGTAAAAGCGACCACTTCTTCCAGCCCGATTTCCGTAAATGCGAAAGCAAAAATTCTGCGGGCAGCTTCACAAGTATAACCTTGTCCCCAAAATGGCTTATCCAGACGCCAGCCTATCTCAACAAAAGGAGAGAATGGAAATTCAATATTCGGGATATTCAAGCCGATACACCCGATAAATTCACCACTCTGTTTTAACTCAACCGCCCATAATCCCCAACCGCCCTGCGTTTCAAATTTACGTATGCAGTTATCGATAAAAATATTGCTCTGCTCTTTGGTCAGTGTGTTAGGGAAAAACTCCATGACTTCAGGATGACAACTTAGGCGAAAGAAAGGCTCCCGGTCTTCTTCCTTCCAGGCCCTCAGCCACAATCTTTCGGTTTCCAATTCAACAATCGAAAATGGTTGTAACTTATTAACTATATTTAATGTATTTTTATATATCATTTTTATGCCTCTTTTAATGCCCTGAATTCCTGTACAAATTCCGTTAACACCCCATATTCCGCCAAAACCAGACAAAAATTGGATTTAATTGGTTAATTAATTTTATTGATTAATGTGCGCAATAAATCACCTTGACTGACTGGATATTATTTTAATTTAGCATAACACCGATCTCTGATGGATAAGATATAAGTAAAATTCAATGAAAAACAACCAAGAATCGCTGTACCTGCGGGAACTGGCAACGACGACAGCAGGTGATGATGAATGGTGATGGAACAAGAGAAAGAACAGGAGAAAGATTGATGAGTAATGAAAATTCGATTTATTGCCATGATTGTCAGAAAATACTTAAACGTGATTTATACATTAAACTTGTTGAAGATGACACGAATAAACCGATACCTAATGTGTCTTACACATTGAAAAATAACAAATTGGAGCACTCAGGAACGAGTGATGGTAGTGGGATGAATCTTGCAGAAGGTTTAACCAGCATTCCCTTCACTGTCAAAATAGATCCTCCTCAGTCAGTATAGCTGTCGCGTCTCATTAAAAATACAAATGAGGCGTGTGGAAGGCAATACGTATTTTAGTAACAGGATGATATTAAAAATATTTTAATCAGGAAGACGTAAATGACCCAAATCTTTAAAAAACATAAATATGATGACATAGATTTGTACCAAAGCACCCAATCTGTCGCAGCGTGCGATTGTCATTTCGAAGAAAAAGATGGAAAACAAATTAAAGTCATTGATGTCCTCATACTCACCTGTGAGTGTATTTGGCGCAGGTATCAGAAAGAGGCCGAAGACATTGTCGCACCCGGTGGCAAACTGATTGCAGATCCTAAAGAACGCAATAAACGCATTAATGCAGCTTATGCTAAGTTGTGGTTGCACGATAACCGTTTCCAATGGGCGGGTCTTGCTGCTTTCGCTTCTAAGCAAGTCGGTTGTGGTTTGTTACATGCCTCTGATATGGTCGAAAAGATGCAAGCTGACAATGACGCCCAAAAACGCGTGGTTGAGCGCATGATAGAGGTATAGCGGAATCACAATACTATGTCATAATATCTACATTCCAATGACAAGGCAGAGTTGAAATGGGTTACAGTCTAGATTTCCGAAAAAGAGTTTTGGCATACAAAGACAAACATTCGTTGACGTTCGAGCAAACCAGCGACCACTTTGAGGTCTCTATCCGTACCCTGTTTCGGTGGAGTCACAAAATAGAACCTTGTACGACGCGTGATAAACCCCCGACTAAAATCAGTGATGAGACACTTATCGCCGATGTCCGGGAGTATCCCGAT
>NZ_JAQRFJ010000081.1:0-11496 GCF_028599065.1 Xenorhabdus sp. PR6a
ACGGTTTAAAACTGACTAATCAGTAAGTTAACAGCTAATGCTATAAATATTAAACATGTAATTTTATTAAGGGCAGTTTGTATTGATGGGTTATTGGATATAGCACTATTTAAAAAGCCGGACAAATAGGATATTAGTGCAAATACAATAAAAGCAATACAAACAAATAGTAAACCTAGACATAATAGTTGCAGAGAGACTGGAATGGCATTCACATTATTAGTGGTAAATTGAGGAAAGAAAGCCAGAAAGAAAATAATAACTTTGGGATTCGATAAGTTCATTATCAAACCTTTTTTAATAAGTTTTTTATTATCGTTAAAATTTTCAGTATTGCCTTTAACCTGAATAGGTTTGGCTTTAAAAGCACCCCAAGCCAGATAACTTAAATAAAATGCACCAAATAATTTGATAATTTCAAAGATTACCGTATTGGATCGTAATAGTGCTGAAACTCCTAGTGCAACTAAAGATGTATGTATTATTAATCCAATACATAAGCCAAGGGTAATTAATACTCCAGATTTTCGTCCATTTATTGCAGATTGACTTAAAACTAAAATATTGTCAGGGCCAGGCAAGAAGCACAGGAAAGTTGAAATACTGATAAATGTAATAAGTGTTTCTATAGAAGGCATAGGGCAAGATCTCGTATTTTTAATTGGTTTTTTGGTTAAAAACAATACACTTTAAATTTTAAAATCACACTGAATGGTTATCAGCACCTATCAAGAAAAGAGTATTGAATGGATAAAGTTATCAATATCTATCAGACGGATCATACTTGAGCAAAGTGGAATCCCACCTTGATGATATGAACCCTCTAATGATTATAATAAATTAAGGTAATCCATATGTGAACTCTGAATAAAAAGCGTATGCAATATTTATTGCAAAACTGGGATCTTATTCAATAAAAACAAAATATTAATACAGAGATAATAAGCTTTTCTTGAGTATTTCTGACTCGGCAATGGAGATTTATAACATTTGAGCGGAGGGTATTGGCTGTTACTTGGAAAATAACAGCCGGATTGTGTTTATCAGTGAATATTATCGTTGTCACCATACAAAGATGGCATACCGTCGGGACGAGTTTTGAAACGACGATGCAACCACATATATTGATCAGGAGACTGCATAATTTCTTTTTCGATCACCTTATTCATAAATGTTGCTGCTTCTCCTTCATCTTGTAACGGAAAATTTTCCACGGCGGGTTGAATAATTAATTCATATCCCTCTCCATTGGCTAATCTTCGGGGCGTAAAAGGGAGCAGAGCAGGTTTGGCTAAACGGACGAGAATTGAAGTTCCGGTCGTGGTTGCAGCATGTTCAACCGCGAATAGTGGGGCAAATACGCTGTTGCGTGGGCCGTAATCGTGATCAGGAGCGTACCAGACAATTTCACCATTTTTCAGGCATCGGATCATACCCTTAACATCTTTCCTGTCCAGCATGTATTTATTGGAACGGAGCCGTCCCCAAGTTTGTAGCCAATCTATGACAGGATTGTCATTTGGACGATAAACACCAATACCTGGATTGAGCATGCCAAAAATACGCGCGCCTAATTCCAGTGTTAGAAAGTGGATACCAATGACGATAATTCCTTGGCCTGTGGATTGCACTTTTTGGATATGTTCCCGTCCAGTGACTTTGAACCAATGCTTGATCCTCCAGTCAGGCCAAAACCAGGCCATGCCAGTTTCAAACACGCCCATTCCAACCGATTCGAAATTTTTGACTAGCCATTCATGCCGTTTCTCTGCTGGCATATCGGGGAAACAAAGAGTCAGATTGCGCTCTGCAACTTTAGCCCGTTTTTTTAAAAAACGCATTGATAATCGGCCAAGTCGGGTGCCTATCCAGTAAATCACGGGATAAGGCAATAAAACCAGTAAATAAAGTATGCCGATACCTAGCCAGGTCAGCCAGTAGCGGGGATGTAAAAATGAACGATGAAAAGGAGGTGCTTGTATCATGTGTTTTCAGTAGTTGATGCCTAAGATAGGCTCTAAAAGTTATCTTGGCGTATTGTGACACTTTTTAGTGGAATATCGAAATATATTGTCGTTATCATCTCACGATACTGGCGTGAAGGAAAACATAAATCACTATCCGCTAACGGCCGTTTTCGTTATGATATCCAGCCATCAATGGGGCGATCATTGAAGTTTTTTATTTTTTGTCATCGAAATTCAGGAAATTACTTTTGTCGCTATGCCTTTATATTAATATTAAAGATTTGTAATTCTAATTGTAACGATGCTAATCCTAGTATAGCGTTACAAGCGTCGTGGATTTCAAGTTTTGGCAGCAGAACAAACTTCCAAGAACATAGGATAATTGCATGTTGGTGTTCGGGAATTGTTCTCATCTCGCAGTTAACTAATCTGCAATTTGAAAGATAAAAGGTATATTAAAGTTAATTGTTATGAATGAATGTATGGCCCAAACAGAGATAGGCCATCCTAATATAAATGAATTTTTTCATTTTGATCAAAGATACCTTCGAAATCCTAATTATAATATAGGAAAAGGATTATGTTTTGGTATTAGTTTTTGTCTTTTATCACACTTAATCTTTAAAAGACATTCAGATATACTATGTCCAGAGATGTCATTCAATTTTGCAAGAATATATATAGATAAACTGAGGCATTCATTTTCACATGATGATAAAAGCATGTATCAATATATTATAAAAAAACAACAGCGTGAATCACAGGATGATTATCTTAGGTTATCAGAAAATGTAAGCATAAATGAACAAAATGGCTATGGTATATTATCTATGGTGCGTATTGATAATGATAATAACCGTAGCTCTCACCCTGGTTATCATTATAACAGTTACAAATCGCAGAGTAATCACGTGGGAGTTATCGTTTGGGATAGTAGCAAATTATTTATATTTAAACCGAATTGTGGTGGTCTTTTATATCATTCTATTTGTGGGGCTTTAAATAAAGAAATGTTTCCTCAACTCGTTGATAGTTTAATTGATAATATGTATAGGAGAGCGAGCAGGGATGGCCATTCCAGGATAAAAGAGATACCCAGGCCAAATAATTTAAGACATTACTTAACTAATGTTGCTGTTAAAACCGGACTCTACTAATAAGTGACCGTTTTGATTGTCAATGTTTGATAGCATAACCTTTATTCAGTTATGAATAAAAAAGCGGTGCCACTGACACCGCTACAATCTGTACAGAACTTATTATTTCTTGTCTGCAATGATACGATCACGAATGTGTTGAGCACGTTCCTGTGAAGGCGGATGTGAATCAAACATGCTGGTTTCACTACTGCCCAGTTTAGCCAGTTTCTCGAAGCTGGTTGCTAAACCTTCAGTTTTGATACCGCGTTTTTTCAGTCGATCATAGGAGAAGTCATCAGCCTGACTTTCCTGATGCTGTGAGAACTGCGAGTTGATCAGTTTTTCACCCAATTCTGCAAGCTGAGAGTCGCTTAGTTGTTTTGCTACTCCACCGGCTGATGCAACTGCGGTGCGTGCAGCAACGGCGGCATAAGCAACTTGTATTGCCTTACGGGAATGGCCCAGCGCAACGTGACCCATTTCATGACCCAGAACACCTTCAACTTCGTTGTCGTTCATCATGTCCATCAGGCCGCTGTATACACGCACACAACCGTTAGCCATTGCCCATGCGTTCACATCCTTAGTCAGGTAAACTTTATAGTTAACGGGAGTACCGTCAACTTCGTTACCTAAGGCTTTGGCGATTTTGTTCAGACGCTTAGTGTACTGGCTGGATGCTGGTGCAATTTTATTCTGTGCATCCATCTCCTTACATGCTTGGTCAGTTATCTGTCTGACATCAGAATCACTCAGCGTCGCCGCCTGAAATAATTGCATTCCGGAGTGAACCAGCATTCCTTGATCGAGATTTTTACAACCTGTCAGAATCACAGTAGAAACAGCTACCGCAACAAGAGCTTTCATTTTCATAATGTTATTTTTTCCTTTGTAATACATGCAACTATAATGTTTTAAGAGCATTAAAAGACGATAAATTCTGCTAAAAATAATAATAGGAATAAACCCCAATATTTATGATTATGTGAATTTGATAACGTTTTTAATAAAAAAAACAAATAATAAGTATAATAATTGGACTTAAATTGACTTAACCAAATAATTTTTCGCTTAATTAATTATTTTGGAAGCCTTTAACCAAGATGAGCTGTTTAGTGACTATTCCTGCCGAAGCAGATAAAGCACTGTTGATTGTTCAAAAGTGATTAGCGGCATCGCTGGTAGCTGTCTACCTTCATGGTTCGGCTGTGGTTGTTGGTCTTCGCCCCCGCAGATGCGCGCGAGACCTATTTGAGTGGATGTGGAGAAGATTGGCAAAATCGCCAGCAAGAACTTCAGCTCACAGTAAGTTCACTGCATGATTGTGTGCTAACGAATCTATGATCCCCGAAATAACTCTTACTTTGCCCTTTACTGACTGAGCAAAAAGTGTGATTACTTTCACGCTTTATGCCCGAATAGTACAAAACTAGGAAATATTCCTAACTCAACTAAGACCTTAGCTCAAGCCAACCTTCCTCTAGTTTTTTAAACTGACCAGATAATAACTATATCTGCATCTGCGAAAATTATATTTACGAAAAATATATCTACGAAGAGTATCGCTTTCTTGCGATTTGCCTTTTTTATTTTCACCTGCTTCAAAAAGGCCCTTTTTCTCGTGGTTATCTAAGGATTTCAAATGCTTAAGATTCTAGAACAAATTCGCAAGCCAACGCTGGATCTTCCAGTGGAAGTGCGCCGTAAAATGTGGTTCAAACCCTTTATACAGTCGTATCTGGTGGTTTTTATTGGCTATATGGCGATGTACTTGGTACGTAAAAACTTTAACATCGCCCAAAACGATATGATATCGACTTACGGTTTGTCGATGACGCAACTGGGGTTGATAGGGTTAGGTTTTTCGATTACTTACGGGATAGGTAAAACCGTCGTTGCTTATTATGCGGATGGCAAAAACACCAAACAATTCTTGCCCTTTATGCTGATCCTGTCTGGTATCGCCATGCTAGGGTTCAGCATGAGTATGGGGAGTTCCAGCATCAGCATTTTCCTGATGGTGGCGTTTTATGCGTTAAGTGGCTTTTTCCAAAGTATCGGCGGGCCTGCCAGCTATTCTACTATTACGAAATGGACGCCGCGTAACAAGCGTGGAACCTATCTGGGTGTTTGGAATATCTCACATAATGCCGGTGGTGCCGCTGCGGCCGGGGTTGCGCTTTTTGGTGCCAACTATTTCTTCAATGGCCATGTGATAGGGATGTTTATTTTCCCGTCGATTATCGCGCTGATCATTGGTTTTATTGGATTGCGTTATGGTAGCGACTCCCCGGAAAGTTACGGTTTGGGTAAGGTAGAAGAGTTATTTGATGAACCTGTCAGCGAAGAAGATATCGCGGCAGAAGAAAACCAGATGACCAAACGTGAGATCTTTGTTGAGTATGTATTAAAAAACAAAGTCATCTGGTTACTCTGTTTTGCCAATATTTTCCTCTATATCGTGCGCATTGGTATCGACCAATGGTCAACCGTGTATGCGTATCAGGAATTAGGGCAATCAAAAGAAACCGCCATTACTGGCTTTACTATGTTCGAAATCGGGGCATTGGTAGGCACATTAATGTGGGGATACCTGTCAGACTTGGCGAATGGCCGCCGTGCTCTGGTGGCCTGTGTTTCGTTAGGTTTGATTATTGTCTGCCTTGAATTCTACCAACACGCATCCAGTGAATACATGTACTTGGGATCGCTGTTTGTGCTGGGCTTCCTGGTATTTGGACCACAATTATTGATTGGTGTGGCGGCGGTTGGTTTTGTACCGAAGAAGGCGATCAGCGTGGCTGATGGTGTAAAAGGAACATTTGCTTATTTAATCGGTGACAGCTTTGCTAAGCTTGGTTTAGGGATGATTGCTGACGGTGTGCCGATCTTTGGTTTGACAGGCTGGAAAGGGACGTTTGTTGCCCTTGATGCTTCCGCATTTGTATGCCTTAGCTTGCTTGTTTTCGTTGCTATTGCGGAAGAGCGGAAAATTCGTAAAGCGAAGAAAACGCATTAAACCATACTGAACCCTGTACGGATGCTGCTGTATATCCACAGTAGCATCTTTTTATTACTCTTTGCTTTGATTTCCCCTAATGTTCCACTTTCTATTTATTGCAAATAGCCTATTACAAACCGCCTATTACAAACTACCTACTGTGAATTGTTGCGTAGCGATATCAATAAGAGTAGTTTAATCCGACGCTTAATTCGATAATAAATGATGATGATTAAAGTAGCATTAGTTGATGATCATGTTGTTGTACGTTCGGGATTCGCTCAATTGCTGAATTTAGAGCCCGATATTGAAGTGGTGGGTGAATTCAGTTCATGCGCTGAAGCCCGGCAAGGGTTACCGGGATCGGGGGCAACGGTTTGTATTCTCGATATTTCGATGAAAGAGGAAAGCGGGCTTTCACTACTGAAAGATCTCCCCTCTGGCATTACCTGCATTATGCTGAGTGTCCATGATTCTGCTTCGATGGTGGAAAATGCGTTAAAGGCGGGTGCACGCGGCTATCTCAGTAAACGTTGCAGCCCGGATGAGCTGGTTCAGGCGGTGCGGACGACCGCCAATAATGGCTGTTATCTTACACCGGACATTGTCCTTAATTTGACGTCATCAAAGCGCAATCCGGCTTCATTGGAACATTTAACTAAACGAGAACGGCAAGTTGGGGAGATGTTGGCGAGTGGCATGGATGTTAAAGCGGTAGCGGCTGAATTGGGATTAAGCCATAAGACAGTCCATGTTCATCGCGCCAATGCGATGAGTAAATTAGGGGTAACCAATAACGTTGGTTTGGCGAATTATTTTGCCACTAGTGATCTCTGATGCGCCAGTATTTGATCAATTCGCTTTGCGGCTGGTTACTGTTTTCTTGTTGGTGGTTTTGCTTATGGGTCATCGCTTACTATTTTGTCAATGACTCTGAACTGGCGATCTTATTTTTTCCTTTTGCATTACGCCTCGGTATTGCACTTCATACACCCAAGCGTTATTGGTCGGTTATTTATTGTTCAGAATGGGGACTGACTGTCTGTTTGGCGCTGTTAATGAGTCAGCCGCAATGGCTTACCGTGTTGACTGCCAGTATGGCCAGTGTTCCTCTGGTTTGGTTTGCCAGGCACTACTATTGTGGCAGTCAATGCCAGCGATTCGCGGTCATGGCTGGTCTTATTCTGACAACGTCCATGATCAATGTGGTGGCGATCAGCAATCATCATTCTGCTTTGAGCATTGCGTTTTTGGTGAGTTTAACTGGCGGTGTTATGCTGATCCCTTTGTGCTATTTAGTGTGGCACTATTTGTTTCAAAAGATTTGGCTGCCCCTGACTGCCAACCTTGTATCCCAGCGGATTCAGTTTCACCTGAAACCTATTATTCTATATACCTTATTGTTTATACTGAATATTATTATTCAGGTTGGCCTGCCGAATGAGTTGCGCTATTTTGCGCCATTCTGTCTGGCGATCCCCATTATCCTGTTGGCTTTTCGTTATGGCTGGCAAGGCGCGGTGGTCGGTACGTTGTTGAACAGTATTGCCCTAATTGCCGCGCGTAGTGGTGTTTCAAATCTGGAGATCACGGATCTCTTGTTATCCCTGTTGGTTCAAACAATAACGGGAATTATGTTGGGAATGGCAGTGCAGCGTCAGCGTGACCTGAATGCACAGTTAAAGCGCCAGCTCTATCGTAATCACAGCCTGTCCCGTCAATTGGTGAAAGCAGAAGAGTCGGTAAGGCGGGAAATTGCACGTGAGCTGCATGATGAAATTGGTCAGAATATTACGGCTATTCGGACACAAGCGAATATTATCCAGCGGGTAGAAATGGCACCGATTAGCGCTAACTGCGCGAAAACGATCGAATCATTATCCCTGAATGTTTATGATACGACGAAAGGATTACTGAGCCGGCTGCGGCCTAAAATTCTCGATGATCTCGGTTTGAAAGAGGCGATTGAACAATTATTGCGGGATATGGAATTTAACGCTCATGGTATATTCGTCGAAATTCATTGGGCAGCGGATTCCGCGATGGCCATCGAACAACTCAGTGATACAACTAAGATTACGTTATATCGTCTTTGTCAGGAAGCCCTGAATAATGCGATGAAATATTCTCAGGCAGATCGTATTGAATTGCATTTTTCTGTTAAGGGAAAGATTCATTTATTGATCAGAGATAATGGTGTTGGCTGCAAGGCCGAAGATCATATGAAAGGATTTGGTTTACGTGGTATGCGGGAGCGTGTGCAGGCCCTCGGGGGAAGATTCTCAATTCACAGTAAAAAACGACAAAGTGATTCGATCTCTGCGGGAACGGATTTGTCTATTATATTGCCTAAACTTTAAGATCAATCATGACAGTCTTTTTTCAACCCAAACCAGTACATGATAACCACTTCGCTGATGAAGAAATCAGGGAACTATATCGTTATTGGCGCCTGCATATTATGTTGAGTCTCTATGTGGGATATGCACTATTTTACTTTACCCGCAAAAGTTTTAATTATGCGATGCCCGCCATGATAACCGATCTCGGCCTTGATAAAGGGGAGATCGGCCTGATTGGGACGCTGTTTTATATCACCTACGGTTGTTCTAAATTTCTTTCAGGTATTATCTCTGATCGTTCTAATCCGCGTTACTTCATGGGAGTCGGATTAATTGCCACAGGGATCATTAATATCTTTTTTGGTCTATCCAGCTCGATTGTGATGTTCACCTTTTTGTGGATATTAAATGCATGGTTTCAGGGATGGGGGTCGCCGCCATGTGCCAAATTACTGACCAGTTGGTATTCTCGCTCAGAGCGGGGTTTTTGGTGGTCTTTATGGAATACGTCACACCATATAGGCAGTGCGCTAATTGCACTGTTTATCAGTTTTTTGATGTTACATTTTAGCTGGCGAGAAGGGTTTATTGTGCCAGGTTGTTTAGGTATTTTAGCCGGAATATTTTTATGTTGGCGATTACGTGACAAGCCCACCACAATGGGGTTGCCGACCATTGGTCAATTTCGCAATGATCATTTAGAAAAGAGACAAGAAAACCAAGGGCAAGGGCTAACAACCAGAGAAATCCTGAAAACTTATGTTTTTTGCAATAAATATATCTGGCTGCTTTCATTGAGTTACGTTCTGGTCTATCTCGTCCGTACGGTCATTAACGATTGGGGAAATCTCTATCTGACGGAATATCACCATTATGATTTAGTGAGTGCAAACGCGGTATTGTCACTTTTTGAAGTCGGTGGCTTTGTCGGTTCGCTGGTGGCAGGGTGGGGATCTGATCGCGTGTTTGGCGGTAATCGTGGGCCAATGAACTTGATATTTGCGATGGGGATTTTTTTGTCCGTGGCGGCTTTATGGCTGATGCCTGTGACTGGTTTGATTTTTCAATCCATTGGGTTTTTTACCATTGGTTTTTTCGTTTTTGGTCCGCAATTGTTGATTGGCATGGCGGCTGCGGAATGTTCCCATAAAGATGCTGCGGGAGCCGCCACGGGGTTTGTTGGCCTCTTTGCTTATACTGGTGCGGCACTTGGCGGTTATCCTTTTGCGGTTATTTTAAAGCATTACCACTGGACGGGGCTATTTATCACCATTTCTGTCTGTGCCGTCATGATAGGTTTATTATTACTGCCGTTTTTGCAAGCGCAATTTTCTAAGCAAAGAATGCAGAACAATAGTTAAAGATCTTTATCAAGAAAGAGAATGCCGGTTACACCATTCTTCTTTGGTTATTTCCCAGAATTCACAGTTGTACTTTCCTGAAACATAGTCTTTTTCTTCAACTTTTATCAGTCTTTCCCCTTGTGCCAATGAAATTTTTTTTGATCTTTGGTTAATGCCGGCTTTTTGTGTTCTGAGGACGGTTTGTCCCAGTACGTGAAACCAATAATCCGTCACTTTTTCACAGGCTTCCCGCATCAATCCTTGCCCTTGCTGCGCTAAAGAAAGCCAGAATCCTCGGTTATTATCTGATTTATCATATAACCCAATCACACCAATAAGCTCATCAGGCTGTTTTTTTACGCGAATAGACCATAACCAGGATTTTCCTGATCGTATGGCGGGAAGAGCGACTTTTTTTACAAAATATTCTGCGCCATCATCGGGATAAGGCCAAGGGACTGCGTGGCTGTCAAGGTATTTGACGATATCCCAATGAGGAAATTTTTGCTGGATTTGAGTGGCATCGTCATCAGCCCGTTTTTTTAATAGCAGCCGTTGGGTTTCGAGATCATGGTATGGCATCTGACCCTCACATTGTAAACAAAATGTTATTTAGCGGTAATGTGAGGCAATAGATTTAGCGCTGAAAATAGTCAATTCAATTTCTTTAGCTTAGTAAAATAATGGGGAACAAAAATATGTTATAGTGCGCCCCTGATTTTTCCTACCTATCGAAATGTTATGTCTTATCAATGTCCTTTATGTCACTCTCCATTACTGTTTTCCCACCATCAATGGTGTTGCGAAAACAATCATCAGTTTGATTGCGCAAAAGAAGGGTATGTTAATTTACTGCCTGTGCAGCATAAACGCTCAAAAGAACCTGGTGATAGTGTGGAGATGATGCAAGCAAGAAGGGCGTTTCTGCATTCAGGCCATTATCGGGCACTGCAACAAAAAACGATTGAGTTGCTTAACGCATATTTACCCGAACGCGCGGAAACTTTGCTGGATATTGGTTGTGGTGAAGGTTATTACACCGCCGCAGTGCAGGAACAGTTGCAGTGGAAATTGGCGGTATATGGATTGGATGTGGCGAAAGTTGCCGTTCGTTACGGTGCCAAGCGTTATCCTGAGGTTAATTTTTGCGTGGCATCCAGCCATCGGCTGCCATTTGCGGATAGCTCACTGGATGGTATCTTGCGGATTTATGCTCCTTGCAAGGCCGCGGAATTGGCCAGGGTAGTAAAAACAGCGGGTATTGTGCTGACGGTAACGCCGGGGCCTCGCCATCTGTATCAATTGAAGGAGCTGATTTATCAGGAAGTGCATTTGCATCCTGAAAATCATGAACAGTGGGAAGCGTTTGAATTAATTTCAACTGAAACCTTGGCCTACGCTATGTCATTGAGTGGTGAACAAGCTCATCATTTATTGCAGATGACGCCTTTTGCCTGGCGGGCATCAGACGAAGTGAAAACGCAGTTAATGTCGAAAGAACAGTTTAATTGTGAAGCCGATTTCACGTTAAAAGTATATCGACGCATCTGATAATAAAAAACGACTGTGATCGGATTAAACTGTATAAGTGTAGTGGCAAGGGAAAGCAATGCCGGAATATGGCGAACGATATTCCGGCGTATGTACAGTTAATAAAGCTGCCATTCGAAAGTGAGAGTATTGGCAATAAATAATGGCTTATTC
>NZ_JAQRFJ010000082.1:0-10963 GCF_028599065.1 Xenorhabdus sp. PR6a
AGGATTACACAGGTGAGTGACATAAAAGTACTGACTAAAACATAGCCCACTGTACAAATACTAATAATGCCAATTAATCCTGATAAACTTACTAACTGATTAAAAAATAAATAAAAGTGGGTAATACAGGTTCTTGTATCTGCATAAATTATTTCTTCATCATCATCCAAGCTGTTAGCTGTAATTTGAAATCTATTGAATACAGCTATCCTTCATAAAGATTGTTTTATAGTTTTGCAACAACACTAAAAGTACATATAAATATTATTAGAATATTTATATAAAAATGAGATTGAGATCTTGTTTTTATTATTTGATTATAAAGATATTTTTTGTGTAATAATTGATTTTCATTCATTTAATGAAATATTTTCATTTTTGTATGATTGATAAATATTATTTACATAACATTAACTTTAAATAATTTTTATATATTCCATATTGAAACTAATATTCTATGATTTATTGGCATATTTAATAGTATCAATGATACCTATGTGTAAAATAATGTTTACGATTAATGGAAAAAATTTACATTTTTGGATTGTATTCTTTACGACGCATGGTATGTTATCCATCAGACACTTAAAAAACATTAAACAGACAAAACCAAGCAAGGCAGGTAGAAATGATCATGCAAAAAGACGCTCTTAATAACGTTCATATCCTTGGTGAACAGGTGCTTATCACTCCCGAAGAGTTGAAACAGAAATACCCATTGGGTAGCAATGATCTACATGCCATCACAAACGCGCGTAATACTATTGCTGACATTATTCAGCATCGTGATCCTCGTTTATTAGTGGTATGTGGTCCATGTTCAATTCATGATGTGGATGCTGCCTTGGATTATGCCCGCCGTTTGAAAGCACTTTCTGCCGAATTGAGTGATTGTCTGTATATTGTTATGCGTGTCTATTTTGAAAAACCCCGTACCACAGTGGGTTGGAAAGGTTTAATTAGTGATCCGTATATGGATGGTTCATTTGATATGGATGCGGGGTTGCATATTGCCCGTCGCCTGTTGTTGAACTTGGTGGAAATGGGATTGCCATTGGCGAATGAAGCCCTTGATCCGAATAATCCCCAATATTTGGGAGACTTATTTAGCTGGTCAGCCATTGGCGCCAGAACGACTGAATCTCAAACTCATCGCGAAATGGCATCAGGATTGTCTGTGCCAGTTGGATTTAAAAATGGCACTGATGGTAATTTGAATACTGCAATTAATGCCATGAAAGCAGCAGCAATGCCTCATCGCTTTATGGGGATAAATCAGTCAGGTCAAGTTTGTTTGCTACAAACTCAGGGCAATCCAAATGGACATGTGATATTGCGTGGCGGCGCAGTACCGAATTATAGTGCAGAACATGTCGCTGATTGCGAGTGCCAAATGATGAAAGCAGGGCTGACACCCTCACTGATGATTGATTGTAGCCACGGTAATTCCAATAAAGATTTTCGTCGTCAGAGTATTGTTGTGGATTCTATTGCTGAACAAATTATGTGCGGAAATCAATCTATCATTGGTATTATGTTGGAAAGCCATATCAATGAGGGAAATCAATCCTCCGAACAGCCTCGTGCTCAGATGAAATATGGTGTTTCGGTAACCGACGCCTGTATTAGCTGGCAGACTACGGAGCAAGTATTGAGAAAACTGCATCAGCAAATCGCTCCACATTTGCCTAGCCGAAATATGACGATGGAAAAAGCAGGGTAATCAATATGACAGCAGAATTGTCACCGTTGAGGGCTGAAATTGATGAGGTAGATAAGACCTTATTATCTTTGCTGGCAAAAAGAATGCATTTAGTGGCACAAGTTGGTGAAGTTAAAAGCCAGCTTGGTTTACCGATTTATGCACCTGACAGGGAGGCAGCAATGCTGGCTTCCCGCCGTCAGGAGGCGGAAAATATAGGCGTTCCGCCTGATTTAATTGAAGATATCTTGCGCCGAATTATGCGAGAGTCTTATGTCAGCGAAAACAACAAAGGCTTTAAAAAGCTCGGTACTCATTTGGGGTCTGTAGTCATCGTAGGTGGGGCAGGCAAAATGGGGAGATTATTCGGTCGATTGTTGACACTGTCGGGCTATGAAGTCAAGGTACTTGAAGCTGGCGATTGGGAGAATGCCGAACAGATATTAGCCGGAGCGGGAATGGTGATCGTCAGTGTTCCCATTCATTTGACAGAGGAGATTATCCGTCGATTACCTCCTTTGCCGGAACAATGTATTTTAATTGATTTAGCTTCAATCAAACAAAAGCCGTTAAATGCAATGCTTGAAGTCCATCCGGGGCCTGTTTTAGGGTTACACCCTATGTTTGGGCCAGATGTGGGCAGCTTTGCTAAACAGGTTGTTGTCTATTGCGATGGACGTTCTCCTGAAACATATCAATGGTTTTTGGAGCAGATAATGGTATGGGGAGCGAGACTGCATCAAATCAACGCGGAAGAGCATGATAAAAATATGAGCTTCATTCAGGCGTTGCGTCATTTCACTACCTTCTCTTACGGGCGGCACCTTGCAAATGAAGGTATCGACTTGCAGCAATTGCTTGCATTATCTTCACCGATATACCGGTTAGAGTTGGCGATGGTAGGACGATTATTCGCACAAGATCCTCAACTATATGCTGATATTATTATGTCTGGCCCTGAAAATATTGAACTTATCCGTCGGTATTACCAGAGTTTCGGGCAGGCTCTGGAAATATTGGAACATCAAGATAAATCAGCTTTTATCGAGAGCTTTAACCAAGTGAGTGATTGGTTTGGTGATGAAGCCGCTAGATTTATGAAAGAAAGCCGAGTGCTTTTGCAGCAGGCGAATGACAACCGAGTGTAATATTTTGAAGTAATTACGAAATGTTAAAACCGGATGGAAACATCCGGTTTTGGTTTTTTACTTTAGGCGGGATCGATAGGAATGACATTTTCTGATGGGTAAGATCCTAACACTTTCAGAAAGCAAGTCATTTCCGTGAGTTCCTTTAATGCCTGTTGCATTTTTATGGAGCGCAGATTGGCTTGCACATCAATATAAAACATTTCTTCCCACGGTTTGCCATTTATTGGGCGAGATTCCAATTTACTCATGGGGATATCATGTTTCTTTAAGATAATGAGTACATCAACCAGCGCTCCAGCTTGCTGCCCGGTTGACATGATGAAAGTAGTTTTGGCCGGAACCTGATCGGAGACTTCAATCGGTTTGCGGGAAACAACAATAAAGCGAGTGCTGTTCTCTTGCTGATTTGCCAGGTTGTTTTCTAAAACATGCAATCCATAGAGCATGCCACCAGCTTCACTTCCTAATGCAGCTATTTCTGGTGAGTTGAGTTCAGCCACTTTTTGCATGGCAGCAGCCGTGCTTTCACAGTAGATAATATTCCAGTCAGGATATTTATTGAGATATTGGCTACATTGTTGAAAAGGTTGGGAATGGCTATAGACGGTTTTTATCCTTGAGATATCCGTTTGTCCGGCAATCAATAAACAGTGATTGATTGGCAGAGTCATCTCTCCAACAAGGGATAAGGGGGTATGTTGCAATAAATCATAAACCTCATTGATTGCCCCTGAGCTGGTATTTTCCAGTGGCAGGATGCCATAATCAGCCTGACCAATCTCAACCAATGAAAAAATATCTGAGAATTTATGACAACTGCACTCAACCAACTGATTAAAGTGGCGGGCAGCAAATTGTCGCGCTGCAATATGAGAATATGACCCTTTTGGCCCTAGAAAAGTAATACGGGCAGAATCGTAAGGCGTCTGATTGAGATGTTGCTGTAATAAGGCCTGTTGAGTCAGAACAGAATCCTCAATGATCATCTGAAATAATCGTGTAATGTAAAATCCATCTAATCCACGAGTTTTACCTTTATCAATCAATACGTTCAATAATTCTCGTTCACGATTTTTATCTCGGATAGGGCGATGATCGAGCAGTTTTGTCTGGGCGATGTTACTGGCTAATTGTCGGCGCTTAGCAAGCAGATCCAGCAAATTCGCATCAATATGACTAATTTCTTCTCGTAAACTAACTAAATCTCGTTCCATAATATGTTCCTGACATTTTTATTCTGAGCATAGTCTGTGCATTGTGGATATGTTTATGATCAATAAAACAAAAAAACCTCCCGGTTGATGGAAGGTTTTTATTCGTCTTCATAAATTTTCTTTGAAACGAACCAACCTCCTTATGAGAAGGTGAAAAAAAAGAAAAATAGGAAAGACGGTTTAATAATCATTTAGCCTGTTAGCACGTTACTTTATGGTTTCAATACTCTATTTTAATTAACCTATTTAGCATGAAGTGTCAACAAAAGGCTCTTTTAGCCGAAATAGAGAAAATAAGACTGGATGGTTAAGTAATAGTGAAACGCGCTCGTAGAGCGCGTTAGGAAAGAATAAACAATATTTATACTTCTAAGTTGAGATTGGACTCTTTAACACTATTATCTGCACGACGAGCTTCTGCCTTGTGCTGTACTTTATTGAGCTGGCGCTCTAATTTTGTCAGTAGTTCATTGATCGCAGCGTACATATCTTCATGCTTAGCACTCGCCACTAATGTGCCATTTGGTGTACCAATTGTGGCATCAACCAAGAATCCTTGCGGTTCTTTTGATAGTACGATATGTGGACTGATTAGATTGACTTGCCATTTGCCCAACTTATTTAGACGGTCTTCCACATGGCTACGAATTGCGGGGGTAATTTCCATTTGTTTGCTGGTAATATTTACTAACATATCGTTACCTCTTTAAATGTTGCTCCGTCTTCAATGTGTCCAGCATAACGCTATTTTGCGTAAAAAGAATGATCTAGATCACCTTTATTCAGCGATTTCGCAAGCGAGTGACAGAATTGTGATAGCCAGGGAAGATATGAAGAATATTTGTTGCGGAGAAGAGTATTATGCGTCATTATCGGTCAGTTATGGGATTATAAATTGTGTTATAGTTCCAAAATATGAATTATTTTCAGAGTGAAAATAATACAGGTATAGCCAAATGTCACTCAAATGTACTAATGTGTTCAATTTCTCGGCTAAACAGAACAAAAAGACAAGTCTGACAAAAATTACATCCCTGCAATAGTATTCCTGACAACTCATTGCCTACTGTGTTGTAGATTGCAAGATATAGAGAACAAGTGATCAAAAACAGTAGCCGGTTAGCTACTGTTTTTGATCACTTGTTCAATTCTCTGATGAGATTAGATTTATGCAGGGTTAGCAGCAATCAACTGTGCTACCTTATTGGCTTCAGCGGTCAGCCCTAATTTCTTATAAGCTGATTCCATATAAGGAAGCGCCTCCTGAGTGGCATTAGTATCAGGATAGTCCCGTAACATCTGTTCTACGCGATTAACAACCGCTACGTAAGCACTGCGTTTAGTGTAATATTGCACCACGGCAAGCTCATATTTAGATAAGCGTTCTTTAAGAAATATTAATCGTTTAGTCACATCGGTCGAATACTGACTGTTTGGATAGTAACGCACCAGTTGGCTGAAATCACGGAATGCGGCACGGGCATGTTCAGGATCACGATTTGATCGGTCAATGCCAAAAAAGCCTTGTAATGGGCTGTCATCCAAAGCCTGCGAGATCAATCCACGCATGTATAGTACATAGTCAACATTAGGGTGGGTTGGATTCAGGCGCATGAAACGGTCAATGGATGCGAGAGCCAGTGGGTATTCCGCTGATTTGTAATAGGCATAGATCAAATCAAGCTGGACTTGCTGGGAGTACGGTCCAAAAGGATAGCGGTTATCAAGAGATTCCAATTGCTTGATAGCCATTTTATAGTTACCTTCTTGCAGTTTTTCCTGCCCAATTGCATAAATTTGAGATGGCGGGATATCAGGGACCGCATCCTTATTGCTGGAGCATCCAGATAGAACCAGGCTCAATGTGGTCACTGCCACCAGATATTTCATGCGAATCATCACGTGTTGATTATCCTCTGAGTGTTTTCTGGGAGACTGTCCGTGAAGCTCCCGGCAAAATATGGGGTTACAATAGCACATTATTTTAAATGAAACGGCCTCGCCGTCAAAACTCAACGTAAAATATAGAAGTTATATATGGCACAAAAAATCCGACTTAATGCAATAGTCGCTGAATCTCAGCTTGGTCAACGTTTAGATCAGGCTTTGGCTGAATTGTTCCCTGATTACTCAAGGTCACGTATAAAAGAGTGGATCTTGGATAATAAAGTTCAAGTGAATGGCAAATTAATTAGCAAGCCAAAAGAAAAAGTCCTGGGCGGTGAAGAAATTTTCATCGATGCTATCATTGAAGAGGATGTCCGTTGGGAGCCTCAGGATATCGAACTGAATGTTGTCTATGAAGATGACGATATTTTGGTCATCAATAAACCACGTGATTTGGTCGTTCATCCGGGAGCAGGTAATCCTGACGGCACGGTATTGAACGCCTTGCTATATCGTTATCCTGAAATCGCAGATGTTCCCCGCGCAGGTATTGTTCATCGCCTTGACAAAGATACGACAGGGTTAATGGTTGTGGCAAAAAACGTTCCGGCACAGACCCGTTTGGTGGAATCGTTGCAATTACGTGAAATAACCCGTGAATATGAGGCTGTTGCGTTGGGATGTATGACGGCAGGAGGAATGGTAGAAGAGCCCATTTCCCGTCACCCGACAAAACGGACACATATGGCGGTGCATCCTATGGGGAAACCTGCGGTTACCCATTATCGCGTTATGGAGCATTTCCGGGCGCATACTCGTCTGCGTCTGCGTTTGGAGACGGGCAGAACACACCAAATTCGTGTGCACATGGCACATATAAAACACCCATTGGTGGGAGATCCTTTGTATGGTGGGCGGCCTCGTCCCTTAAAAGGCGCCTCTGATGAATTTCGCGAAGTGATGCGCAATTTTGATCGCCAGGCATTGCATGCAACCATGTTACGTCTTTACCATCCGATTACGGGAATTGAGATGGAATGGCATGCTCCATTACCGGATGACATGGTTAAATTGATTGAAGTGATGAAAGCGGATGCCGAAACTTTCAAAGATGAGATGGATTGGTAGGTAAATGACACCACTGATTTTTCCTGATTGGCCACAGCCTGATAGTGTTGGTGCTTGCAGTACCACTCGTTTGGGTGGGGTAAGCCAACCTCCGTATGACAGCTTAAACCTGGGTAATCATGTTGGGGACGTTTCAGAATACGTGGAACGAAATAGAGCGTTGTTGGTTGAATATGCCCAATTACCACAGCAACCTACATGGTTAGAACAAGTACATGGAACGCGTGTTATTACACTTGATGGTCAGTCATTGGTAAATAATCAGGCCGATGCTGTTTACACGAATAAGCTAGGGCAGGTTTGTGCTGTGATGACAGCAGATTGCCTGCCGGTGCTTTTTTGCAGTATTTCTGGTGATGAAGTTGCCGCGGCCCATGCCGGATGGCGCGGACTATGTGCAGGGGTATTGGAGAATACTGTGTCCCGATTTAGTGCAAAACCTGACATGATCCGTGCATGGTTGGGGCCTGCTATTGGCCCTGAGCAATTTGAGGTGGGAAGCGAAGTGAGGGACGCTTTCATCACAACTAATTCTGATCTAGAACAAGCTTTCGTACCTTATGGTGATAAGTTTCTGGCAAATATTTACTTACTGGCTAAATTAAAGTTGCAGTCAATAGGAATAACAGAGATTTTTGGTGGAACCGCATGTACTGTCACGGAGGAAAAAAACTTTTTCTCCTATCGTCGTGATGGCAATACAGGGCGAATGGCAACGTTAATCTGGTTGCGATAACCTACTTCACAGGACGATCTTTGGCGTATGGCGGTCAGTTTCCAATTAACTTTTCAGAAGACCTTGAATATTTAAGGAATGACCTTATCTAGTCTCCAGTAGCAAATTCTGACCAGTATTGGAGGTGTTATGCGTCTGGATCGTCTTACCAATAAATTCCAGCTTGCTCTCGCTGACGCCCAATCCCTCGCATTAGGGCGTGATAATCAATTCATCGAACCTCTTCACTTGATGAGTGCATTAATTAATCAAGAAGGCGGTTCAATACGTCCTTTATTGACCTCGGCAGGGGTGGATACGGGAAATTTCAATCATCAACTGAATCAGGCTCTGAACCGATTGCCGAAAGTAGAAGGCAATGGTGGAGATGTGCAGGTATCCAACGAACTGGGACGTCATTTAAACCTGTGTGACAAACTTGCGCAAAAAACGGGTGATAATTTTATCTCTTCTGAACTCTTTGTTTTGGCAGCGATAGAAGAGCGTGGAACATTAAGTGACATGCTGAAAGCTGCGGGGGCAACTAAAGATAAAATCACTAAGGCCATAGAACAAATGCGTGGTGATGAAAAAGTGAATGATCAAGGCGCAGAAGATCAGCGTCAAGCCTTAAAGAAATATACCATTGATCTGACTGAACGAGCTGAACAAGGCAAATTGGACCCTGTGATTGGGCGCGATGAAGAAATTCGTCGAACGATTCAGGTATTGCAACGCAGAACCAAAAATAATCCAGTTCTCATTGGTGAGCCTGGGGTTGGGAAGACCGCTATCGTTGAAGGTTTGGCACAACGTATTGTTAATGGTGAAGTGCCAGAAGGACTGAAAAACAAACGTGTTCTGTCTCTCGATATGGGAGCATTATTAGCGGGTGCTAAATATCGTGGTGAATTTGAAGAGCGTTTGAAAGGTGTTTTAAACGACCTTGCCAAACAGGAAGGCTCTATCATTTTGTTTATTGATGAATTGCATACCATGGTAGGGGCAGGTAAAGCCGAAGGTGCAATGGATGCCGGTAATATGCTGAAACCCGCTCTGGCGCGTGGAGAATTACATTGCGTTGGGGCAACAACACTTGATGAATATCGTCAGTATATAGAAAAAGATGCGGCTTTGGAGCGTCGTTTCCAGAAAGTTTATGTGGCGGAACCGACTGTTGAAGACACAATTGCTATTTTACGCGGTCTGAAAGAGCGATATGAATTGCACCATCACGTCCAAATTACCGATCCGGCAATCGTGGCGGCTGCAACATTATCTCATCGCTATATTTCCGATCGTATGCTGCCTGACAAGGCAATTGACCTGATTGATGAAGCCGGGGCAAGCCTGCGTATGCAGATGGACTCTAAACCAGAAGCATTGGATCGCCTTGAGCGCCGCGTTATTCAATTAAAGCTTGAACAACAGGCACTGAAAAAAGAGTCTGATGATGCCAGTAAAAAACGTTTAGAGATGCTGAACGAAGAATTGGCAGAAAAAGAGCGTGAATATTCTGAACTGGAAGAAGAGTGGAAAGCAGAAAAAGCTGAACTTAGCGGTACTCAGAACATTAAAGCTGAATTAGAAAATACCCGTATTGAATTAGAAAGAGCTCGCCGTAGCGGTGACTTAGCTAAAATGTCTGAAATTCAGTACGGAAAAATTCCAGAATTGGAAAAACGTCTGTCAGCAGCAACAACAGCAGAAAATCGTCATATGAAGTTGCTGCGTAACAAAGTCACAGATGCTGAAATTGCTGAAATACTTGCGCGTTGGACAGGCATTCCTGTCTCCAGAATGTTGGAAAGCGAAAAAGATAAGTTACTGCGCATGGAGCAAGAGTTACATAAACGCGTGATAGGGCAGAATGAAGCCGTTGATGCCGTATCGAATGCAATTCGTCGTAGCAGAGCGGGGTTATCTGATCCCAATCGTCCAATTGGTTCTTTCATGTTCTTGGGGCCGACTGGGGTAGGTAAAACAGAATTGTGTAAAGCGCTGGCTAATTTCTTGTTCGACAGTGATGAGGCTATGGTGCGCATTGATATGTCGGAATTTATGGAAAAACACGCAGTTTCAAGGCTGGTGGGAGCTCCTCCGGGATATGTTGGATACGAAGAAGGTGGGTATCTGACAGAAGCGGTGCGCCGTCGTCCTTATTCTGTCATTTTGTTGGATGAAGTTGAGAAAGCTCACCCAGATGTTTTCAATATCTTGCTACAGGTATTGGATGATGGCCGTTTGACTGATGGTCAGGGCAGAACCGTTGATTTTCGTAACACGGTTGTGATTATGACCTCTAACTTAGGCTCCGATATGATCCAAGAACGTTTTGGTACACTGGATTATACGGGGATGAAAAATATGGTTATGGAGGTGGTTGGTCATCATTTCAGACCTGAGTTTATCAACCGTATAGATGAGGTTGTTGTGTTCCATCCATTAGGAAAAGAGCATCTGAAATCTATTACGAATATTCAATTGCAGCGTTTATATCAGCGTCTGGAAGAACGTGGTTATCAGGTGGAGATAACCTCTCCCGCATTGGAAAAACTCAGTGAAACTGGTTTTGATCCTGTATATGGTGCTCGTCCATTGAAACGGGCTATCCAGCAAGAGATTGAAAACCCGCTGGCGCAGCAAATTCTTTCTGGTCAGTTGATCCCAGGTAAATTAGTCACTTTGGCGCTGGAAGACAATCGTATTGTTGCAAAACAATGATATTGATTGCCTGGGAAGTTTTTAAATATAAAAACGCATAAGAAACCAGAGCCACGTGAATATAAAAAGAGGTGTTTTTTGCATCTCTTTTTTGTTTTTGTCGATTAGGAAAGCATCAAATTAGGGTGTTTCGGGTGATAAATAAGCGATTGAGTCTTTTTTTTAAAATAACGGTTGCCAGTATCACAAAACTCCCTATAATGCGCTTCCGTTGTCACGACAAACACACAAACCTGTCGGGATGACAAAGTGAAAAGCCCTGAAAAATAAGGCTTGACACAATAAGAGGAAAGCGTAAGATACGCAGCCTCGCAACCCGGAACAAACACCCGGTTGCCAACGCTCTTTAACAAATTAATCAGACAATCTGTGTGGGCACTCGCAAGACACTATCCAACGCCGAAAGGCGGAAAATATTAAAAGTCTTGAAGAGTGAACAACA
>NZ_JAQRFJ010000083.1:0-10429 GCF_028599065.1 Xenorhabdus sp. PR6a
AATAAATCGGTCACTGCTAAACTAAACCAACAATACACTGATATAAATAATCTAGCTTGATGAAGAACTTATTGTTTCCCCTCGTCGCGGTACTGATCTGGTCAATCAATGCCGTTGTCAGTAAAGCGGCGGCTACGCTGATTGAACCCGCCGCCATTGCTTTCTACCGATGGTTCATCGCCTTTCTGGTTTTGACACCTTTTGTCTTATTGCCCGTTCTGAAACAGCGGAAAATCGTGGCCCAATACTGGTGGAAGTTATTAATTCTGGGATCGCTGGGCATGGTGCTGAACCAAAGCCTGGCCTATTACGCCGCCCATACCGTCAGTGCGACAATCATCGGTATTTTCACCTCACTGATCCCCTTATTAACCGTCATTATCAGTATCTTTGCCCTGCGGGTTGCGCCGACGGTGGGTATCACCCTCGGCACCGCGCTGTCTGTATTCGGTTTGTTATGGCTGGTCAGCCAAGGAGAACCGCCTTCCTTATTGCAGCATGGTCTGGGTACTGGAGAAGTGATGATGTTTATTGCCGCCGCTTCGTATGCTTTGTACGGCGTTTTAACCAAACGCTGGGCGATTCCCTTACCCAACTGGCAATCACTCTATATGCAAATTGGCTTTGGCGTTTTATTACTGCTGCCCAATTTTATGATGACAGAGAATATTCAATTAACGGCTGATAATATTTCCCTTGTCCTGTTTGCCGGCATTCCCGCCTCCATTATTGCACCCTATTTATGGATACAAGGAGTCGCGCGCATTGGGGCCAATATGACGTCTATTTTTATGAATCTGGCGCCCGTTTTTACGGCTATCATTGCTATCGTGGCACTGCATGAAAAAATGCACAGTTATCACTTAATTGGGGGAAGTATTGTGCTGTTCGGTGTAATACTCGCCCAGCAATTACGTATTCCGCTCACTCGCAGAAAGCCGGAATATAATTCGAACGAGCAATCCTCCTAATCGTTCGCCGGGCAAAAGCTGGAGCGTGGCGCCATGATACAGGCTGACCTCTTTCACAATGGTCAGCCCCAACCCCGCCCCCTCCAGCCCGGCAGCATTATCCAATCGGTTAAACGCCATAAGCGATTGATAAATATCCTCTTGGGCAATCCCCGGCCCTGAATCTTCGATCTCAAGGCAGCCCTGTTTTTTATCCGGCATAATGTGCACTCTGCCCGTTACCACGCCCATTTGCGGCGTATATTTGATGGCATTATCCAACAGATTGGCGCACATTTCGGCTAACAATAGCGGATCGCCTTTGATCCACAAGGCGTCTTCCCCTTCATAGCCTAAATCAATATCTTTACTTTCTGCTTGCTGTAAGCGGGAAAAACAGGCTTGTTGCAATAATTCCACCATATTGACCGGTTGATAATGCTGTATTGCCTCTTTTTTATGCACTTTAAGCTGTGAAAATTGCAATAAGCGATCAATCAGTGAAATCATGTTGTCCACACTTTGATCAATCGCCGTCAGTGTGTTGCTTCTCTGTTCTGGATTTTGTTCCGCACGTGCGACGGCAACCTGTGTTTTCAGCACCGCCAAAGGTGTCCCCAGTTGATGGGAAGCGTCGGCGCTGAACCGCTCCTGACGTTCTACCATTAACTGCAACCGTTCGATATAACGGTTGAGCGCTTGAAGTAATGGAGAAAGTTCAGACCACGGCAAAATATCTGGCAAGGGTGTCAGATCATTCGCAGCACGGCGGATCATCATGCCTGACAGTTTTCGCAATGGCTTAAGCAGGAGTTTGAGCAGAATATACGCAAGGAGCAAAGTCAATAAGACAACCGCGCCTTGATTCATCAGGGATGAAAGCAGTAATTGGTGCGCCATATACTGACGGGACATCACGGTCTCTGCCACCAATATTAACGCCATTCCCATAGTGCCCCCTTCATTAATCGGCTGATACAATCCCACCACCCGTATTGGTTGCCCCTGATATTCTGCATCATAAAAATAGGCCAAGGCGGTATATAAAGGCGAACGCTGAATGTGCGGCGGTATCCGGGGAAGGTCATCGTAGCCGGAAATCGTCTTTCCTTCCGGTGAGATAACCTGATAGTACAAGCGATCGTTCGTATTGCGTTCAAAGCTGTCCAAGACAACATAAGGCACATCAACGATCAAACGCCTCTCCTTCACTGTCAAACGTTCAGCGACGGTTCTGGCTGAGGCCAACAAGGTTCGGTCATAAGCCAGCATGGTAGAATTTTTCACACTGACATACTGGCTATAAACAGAAGCGCAGCCCAACAACAATAACGGTACGCCGAAGAACAACAGCAATTGGTGGAATAACGAACGCGGTATTTTCACAGACTTCATTGCAGCAACTCCAACCGATAGCCCAATCCACGCAAGGTTTTGATCCCGATATCACTGTTGAGTAATTTTTTCCGCAACCGGTGCACATACAGTTCGATACTTTGTGGGTTTGCTTCATCTGCCAAGGAAAACACCTGCTCAAACAGTTGCTGTTTAGAAACCGGACGCCCCCTGCGATGAAAAAGTGTTGTCAGGACAGATAATTCCCTGGGCGTCAGTGCCAGAGGGATATGGTTTAACAGAAAATACCCTTCATCTTCATAAGCTAATGAACCGAATTTCTGTGTCTCTTGCGGTATCGCCGTGCTACGACGCAACAAGGCACGAACGCGGGCTTCCAGTTCCTGAAAATCAAAAGGCTTGGTCAAATAATCATCCGCCCCCGCATTCAACCCCTTCACCCGATCCGTCACCTCGGTTTTGGCGGTTAATAACAATACCGGTAAGTTTTGACCGCGCTTACGTAACCGCGATAACAGGGATAATCCATCCAATCTGGGTAAGGCAACATCCAGAATCAATAACGCATAATTTTCCGTCTGCAATAACTGATCGGCCACCACACCATCTTCCGCCAGATCCACCACAAACCCAGAATGATTCAATGCCTTCTGTAACCAATGTAATAAATCGGGATGATCCTCAACCAATAAGAGACGCATGAATAATACCTATTGTTAAAAATTAACCAGAGAAATAAAGCGGAGATATAACACAATTGCAATATGAAGGTTTAGCAATTGCTTATGGGTTAACAAAAAACCCAAACTCAAACAAATAATTAACAAAAATATGCAAAACGCCGCACAAATTAAGCGACTAGGGTCACATCCATATGATTTTTATTGTTAATGAAAGGTAATTGAAAGGTTTCAACTATATAAATAAACACCTGCCAGAAATTTAGCCTTCATCTCTTTGTACTGGCATTATGCGAGGAATAAAAATGAAAAAATTCATAACCTTATTAGCTACTGCAAGCCTGCTTCTTTGTAGTAGTGCTTTTGCCACCGCAGCGCCCAATAGAACCGAATGTATTGCACCGGCCAAACCCGGTGGAGGCTTTGATTTAACCTGTAAACTCGTCCAAATCTCACTATTGGAAACCCAAACCATAGATTCGCCCATGCGGGTGACATTTATGCCCGGTGGTGTCGGTGCGGTTGCCTATAATGCCATCATTGCCCAAAGACCCGCTGAACCCGGCACGATTGTTGCGTTCTCTGGCGGTTCGCTATTGAATCTTGCTCAGGGCAAATTTGGTCGTTACAACGTCAATGAAGTACGCTGGCTGGCCAGTGTCGGTACCGACTACGGTATGATTGCGGTGAACTATGACTCCCCTTACAAAAACCTGACGGATTTGATGGCAGCGTTTAAAAAGGCCCCTGAGAGTATTGTGTTTGGTGCTGGCGCGTCTATCGGTAGCCAAGACTGGATGAAAACCGCATTACTGGCCAAAGAGGCGGGTATTGATCCCCGCAAAATGCGCTATGTCGCTTTCGAAGGTGGCGGTGAGCCTATCACGGCGTTGTTGGGAAATCATATCCAAGTCGTCTCCGGTGACCTGAGTGAAACTTTACCTTACCTTCACGGCGATAAGATCCGCATACTGGCTGTTTATGCGGAGAAACGGTTAGGTGGTGAGCTGGCAAATATTCCAACCGCAAAAGAACAGGGTTATGACCTTGTTTGGCCGGTCATTCGTGGCTTTTATATGGGGCCAAAAGTTTCTGATGAGCAATATCAATGGTGGGTAGAGACCTTTCAAAAACTGCAACAATCTGCGGAATTCAAACAACAACGTGAGCTACGTGGGTTATTTGAATTCAATATGACAGGCAAAGAACTGGATGACTATGTGAAAAAACAGGTCATTCAATACCATGAAATGGCGAAATCCTTTGGTTTAGCCAAATAACGGGAGCGGCATCATGAGCGATCGCATCTTTGCCACGGTATGGCTGATTCTGTGTGGAATTGGCCTGATGATTGGATGGGGAATTCATAGCGAATATAACTATGAACCTCTAGGCCCTCGTCCGTTTCCCATCGTTATTATTTCACTCATGGCACTCTGTGCTTTACTGTTGCTGTTTAAAAAACCGGATCCCATCCACTGGCCAACGCCACAAGTGTTACGTCGCTTGGCCTTGTTGGTGATTTCACTTGCCATTTATGCCGGGTCATTTGAGTGGTTGGGTTTTCCGCTCGCCACTACATTATTGACGATTTGTGTGGCATTACTCTTTAACGCCACGCTCCTTATCGCAATTATTTCCGGTGTATTTCTGGGTATTTCGCTCTTTTTTGCTTTTGATCGTCTGTTAGATGTCACGCTGCCCGTCGGCAGTTGGCTCAGTTGAGGAGATAATCATGGACACTTGGCTATATCTGAGCCACGGTTTTGAAGTCGCATTAGTGCCGAAAAATTTGCTCATTGCACTGATTGGTTGCTTTATTGGTACGGTTGTTGGGTTATTACCCGGCCTGGGGCCTATCAATGGAGTCGCAATCCTGTTACCACTGGCTTTTGCCCTGAAATTACCCGCTGAATCAGCTTTAATCTTATTGGCTACCGTCTATATTGGCTGCGAATACGGAGGCCGTATCTCTTCGATCTTACTGAATGTACCGGGAGATGCAGCCGCTATCATGACAACCCTTGACGGCCATCCCATGGCAAAGCAAGGACGGGCAGGTGTTGCACTCTCTATCTCTGCCGTCAGTTCGTTTTGTGGTTCACTGCTGGCTATCCTTGGCATCATCTTATTTGCCCCGTTGTTAGCACAATGGTCTTTAGCATTCGGGCCTGCTGAGTACTTTGCCCTGATGGTCTTTGCTATTGCCTGCCTCGGCAGCATGATGAGCCAAAACCCGGTAAAATCACTATTGGCAGCCCTAATCGGTCTGGCGTTAGCCACCGTCGGCGTAGATGCCAATACAGGCGTTTACCGTTTTACCTTTGATAGCGTCCATCTCTCCGATGGGATTCAATTTATTGTGGTTGTTATTGGGCTGTTTTCCGTCAGTGAAATTTTATTGATGCTGGAAAGCACGTCTATGGGTCAAAAAGCCATCAGTAAAACAGGACGCCTGCTTTTCAATAAAAAAGAAGCGGCAACGTGTGTCGGGCCAACCTTGCGTTCCTCACTGATTGGCTTTTTCGTGGGAATATTACCGGGTGCCGGGGCGACCATCGCCAGTGCCATCACCTATATGACAGAAAAAAAGCTCAGCGGTAACAGTGATTCATTCGGCAAAGGGGATATCCGCGGTGTCGCCGCCCCAGAAGCAGCCAATAACGCCTCAGCCTGTGGTTCATTCATTCCCATGTTGACGCTCGGTGTACCCGGTTCAGGGACAACCGCCGTGATGATGGGGGCTTTGACCCTTTATAACATCACGCCGGGCCCCACCATGTTCACAGAACAGCCGGATATTGTCTGGGGGCTGATTGCGGCTTTGTTGATCGCCAATATTTTGCTGCTGATCATGAACATTCCGATGATTGGGCTATTTACCCGTATGCTGAATATTCCAATGTGGTTTCTGGTTCCTGCCATCGCCATTGTTTCCGCCGTTGGCGTCTATGCCATTCACAGTACCACGTTTGATCTTATGTTGATGGTTGGGTTAGGCGTTTTCGGTTATATACTGCGAAAAATGAATTTCCCAATGTCACCCCTGATCTTAGGTTTCGTCTTGGGCGGCATGCTGGAACAAAACCTGCGGCGGGCACTCTCCATCAGCAATGGAAATTTTGACATCCTGTGGAGTAGTACGATTACTCAGGTTTTGCTGGTGCTGGCGGTACTGGTGATTGTTATCCCACCGGTTCTGCGCATCATTAATAGACGCCGCAATAAACACCACAATAAAGCCATAACTCACTAATTAAAAAGCCAATCCACCTCGTCAGTGGATTGGCTTTCATTCATTGCAGTTGCGGATAATCAGTTTGAATACTTACGCATCACCAGGGATGCATTTGTCCCCCCGAACCCGAAGCTATTGGACATAACTGTCTTTAGCTCGCGTTTGGTGGGTTCAGTAATAATGTCCATGCCCTGTGCTTTTTCATCCAAATTTTCAATATTGATGCTTGGTGCAATAATGCCATGTTCCAGCATCAACAAACTGTAAATCGCTTCATGAGCACCCGCTGCCCCTAATGAGTGCCCGGTCATCGCCTTAGTGGCGGAAATGGCCGGCGTATTGTCACCGAAAACCTCCCGGATGGCTCCCAGCTCTTTCAAGTCACCAATTGGCGTCGACGTTCCGTGGGTATTGATGTAATCAACGCCACCTTCAATGCCATCCAGTGCCATCTTCATACAGCGCACCGCGCCTTCCCCGGAAGGGGCAACCATATCGGCACCATCTGAATTTGCCCCATAACCGATGATCTCAGCATAGATATGCGCACCACGGGCTAATGCGTGCTCTAATTCTTCAACAACAACAATCCCGCCGCCGCCGGCAATCACAAAACCATCACGGTCCTGATCATAAGTACGGGAGGCTTGTTCTGGTGTTTCATTATATTTGGTGGAAAGTGCGCCCATTGCATCAAATTCACACGCCATTTCCCAACTGAGTTCTTCACCGCCCCCGGCAAAAATAACATCTTGCTTACCGAGTTGGATTAATTCAACGGCATGGCCAATACAGTGTGCCGACGTTGAACACGCAGAACTGATGGAGTAGTTGACGCCCTTGATCTTAAACGGTGTGGCTAAACACGCTGATACGCCAGAAGCCATTGCACGTGTGACCATATAAGGCCCAACGCCACGCAACCCACGGGCACGCATACCATCGGAGCCAGCCACTTGGTTATAAGGAGAGCCGCCGCCTGAACCAACCACCAAGCCAGTACGCAGGTTAGAAACTTGTTCATCGGACAGGCCAGAATCTTTAATGGCCTCATCCATTGCCAGATAAGCATAAATAGAGGCGTCACTCATGAAACGTAGAACCTTGCGGTCAATCAAACCAGTCGTATCCAGTTTTACATTGCCCCAGACGTGGCTGCGCATTCCCATCTCTTTAAATTTTTCTGAGAAAGTTATCCCGGAACGGCCCTCTTTCAGAGATTCCAGCACCTCTTTCTGGTTATTACCAATACTGGAGACAATACCCAGACCAGTGATTACTGCACGTTTCATTACTTACCTCATCAATATGTTTACCAGCAGGATTTACTCAACTGCAATTTAGCGTACACTTGTACGCTGAACAAGTCCGATCAGGTTAAAAATTCAAAGAAAGATTGATCTAAACTCAACTTGACGCTTTAGCATGGGTGGTGCAACCCAATGAAGACCGTTAAAATCCCGATATTATTGTTATCAACAGTACAGGCATTATTGTGAAAAGCAGTGCTATCAGCAACGCAACCCTAAGCTGGAACGAGCAAGGAACCCCCATTTCAGAGCAGTTTGATGATGTTTATTTTTCCAATCAAGATGGCCTGGAAGAAACATTGTATGTATTTTTGCAAGGTAATCACTTTCCACAACGTTTTACGACCCATTCCCGTCCAGAGTGCGTTATTGCAGAAACTGGATTCGGTACTGGATTGAATTTCCTGACACTTTGGCGAGCTTTCGCTCATTTTAGACAACAATATCCTGAAGCTGCATTAAAACGGCTGCATTATATCAGTTTTGAAAAATACCCATTACAAGCGGCTGACCTGCAAACAGCGCACCAACGTTGGCCAGAACTTAACGTGTTTTCTGCACAATTATGCCAGCAATGGCCCTTACCGCTAGCTGGCTGTCATAGATTGATTCTGGATAATGGCGCTATCACGCTGGATCTTTGGTTTGGGGATGTCAATGATCTGTTACCGAAAATCAATTTAAACCTGACAGGGAAAGTTGATGCCTGGTTTTTAGATGGCTTTGCGCCAGCAAAAAATCCACAAATGTGGAGTGAACAGTTGTTCGCTGCAATGGCAAAATTTTGCCGTCCTGAAGGGACGTTTGCGACCTTTACCTCCGCCGGTATCGTCCGCCGAGAGTTGCAAAAAGCAGGTTTTAATGTCGCTAAAGTTAAAGGATTTGGGCGTAAACGAGAGATGCTAACTGGCACCCTATCCCCGTTAAGTGATCCACTTCCCTTACCTGATACGCCGTGGTTTTCCCGCCAAGCGGCTACCCATACCGATGATATTGCCATCATCGGCGGCGGTATTGCCAGCGCACTGACCGCACTGGCTTTACTGCGCCGTGGCGCCAAGGTCACGCTATACTGTCAGGATGCGCAACCTGCTCAAAATGCCTCCGGTAATCAACAAGGGGCGCTTTATCCCTTACTCAATGGTAATAACGATCCATTAGAACGCTTTTTTACATCAGCATTTACGTTTTCCCGCCGTCAGTACGATCAATTAATTGATGAAAATATCCCTTTTGACTACCAATGGTGTGGGGTCAGCCAGTTAGCTTATGATGAAAAAAGCGCGAATAAAATTGGCAAAATGCGACGGACAGCATGGCCGGACGAAATGGCCCTTGGTATGGATCGCCGCCAATTAAGCCACGTCAGTGGGTTAGATGTAAATTACGATGGCATTCACTATCCGCAAGGAGGGTGGTTATATCCCGCACAATTGACTCAAGCGGTGATTAAACGGGCTGAACAACAGGGAATGAAGGTTTATTTTAATCATAAAGTGACTCAGTTCATTCAAAATGAAAACGGCTGGCAGTTGCAAATTGAACATAAAGCAAATCTGCAATGCAAGGATCACAACGTGGTCATTATTGCCAATGGTCACTGCCTGCCGCAATTTGAACAAACTCAAAAACTCCCTGTCACTGCGGTTCGTGGTCAAGTTAGCCATATTCCAACCACGGATGACTTGCGCCAATTAAAAAGTGTGCTGTGTTACGATGGCTACATGACGCCCGTCAATCCTAACAATCAATATCACTGTCTCGGTGCCAGTTATCAGCGCAATCAGTTGAACACTCTGTATTCCTCTGCCGAGCAACAAGAAAACCGCGATCGTTTATTAAAATGTTTTCCTGATGTTGATTGGCCACAGCAAGTTGACATTTCAGCAGAAAAATCCCGCCAGGGTATCCGCTGTGTCATTCGGGATCATATGCCCATGATCGGAAATGTGCCTGCTTTCAGTGAGCTTATGGATAAATATGCGAATTTATCCCTACAAATAAACACGAATAAGGTTATTGACGAATCCCCTTATTACCCGAATTTATTTGTGCTTGGTGCGTTAGGCTCGCGTGGATTATGCTCTGCGCCTTTAAGTGCAGAATTACTGGCTAGCCAGATTTTTGGCGAAGCGCTACCGCTTGATGATGAAACATTGGCGGCTTTACACCCAAATCGCTTTTGGGTTCGGAAGCTATTACGTGGCAAAGCGGTGAAGGCAGAAAAACCTTAAAGTGATTCACTCTGCTGCGTCAGGTATGGCAAAAATCATACCTGGTGCCAGTGCCAAGAGCTTATTCTCAAAAACGGGCATTATACTCAAGTTCAGTGCCTATTCCGGCATTAATGAGCCAATGCCTCATTACGCAATATAGCCCAAATGCAGCTATTCCGTTTGCACATGATCATCGACTATCCCACACAGTTCAGGTATAAATCGAAATAATTTCGCAGCGAAACGTTCTATTACAGGTAATTGGGTTGCATCTGATTTTTGTGTTAAGTAATCAAGAAAAATTAATTGCCTATTTTTCACCGTAACCGCCCAACAATGCATTGATTTCTTCTTCCATCGTCTCTTGAGTCCAGGTCATCAATCGTCGCCAGTGATATTTGGCTTGCTTCCAGACGATCTCAATCAGATTCAATTCAGGGCTGTACGTCGGAAGGTAAAGTAAAAACAGATTATGCTCACGTAACCACTCCACTTCTCTTTTTGTCTCAATGTGATGATGGATGCGGGCATTATCCAGCACTAAAAATGTCAGGCGGTTTTCCCCTTGTCTGGCCACCTGCTCTAAAAAATCAATCACGTCATTTCGCGTGATATTGCCTGAGACGGTCTGATAAAACAGACTGTTGTCTGTGTAATTCAGTGCCCCGGGGACAGAACG
>NZ_JAQRFJ010000084.1:0-10150 GCF_028599065.1 Xenorhabdus sp. PR6a
GTATCGTGTCTACATTTTACTCAATTTGGTGGCTGTGAAAAGTTTTTAGAGGTTCCCAAATATATATTTACAGCAGAATAAAAATCTAAAATTCAGTTCTATTTAAACTTATATTTCGAGTATTTAAAACATCAATAATCCCATTGACAACATCATGAAAATTTTTGTATTTTTATGTGTAAAACAAAAAAAGGAAACAACATGTCTAACATTATATATTTAACGGTTAACGGTAAGAAACAAGGTTTAATATCTGCTGGATGCTCATCAGAAAATTCGATAGGAAATATTTATCAATGTGGTCGTGAAGATCAAATTTATATCTATGAATTAAGTCACGCCTTATATAGAGAGCAGAACGTAGCTCACTCGCCTATAACCATAAAAAAACCAATAGACAAGTCATCACCTTTACTAGGAGTAGCCATATCTAACAATGAAGAATTAGAATGCTTATTTGACATTTATAGAACTGACAGTGCAGGAGGATTATCAAAGTATTACTCATTAAAAATAACAAACGTAACTATCTCAGAAATGAGTTTTATCTGCCCAAATTCTTTAACTCATAATGACGCACAACCACAAGAAAGTGTTTCATTTAAGTATAAAAGTATAACGTGGCAACATCATTTAGCAGGTACAAGCGGGTATAGCTTTTGGGATGATAGGGTTTATTGATATGTATTCTAAATCTAGAGAAAATGATTATTACAACAACATGGTTTCTATCACAGCAAGAAGCCTCAAAGAAATATCTTTATCAGCATCAATTCTTCTTAAGAATATACCTATAAGACGGCGATTTGAAAATGAGATCTCTAATTTTTCTCAACATCATGTCAATATAGCAAACAATACAAAATCACCTGAAATAAAAAGACAGGCGATGTTAGATTTAAAAAAAGAACGTGATAATATATCATTCCAAGCAAATTCTATAAAGAATAATTTAACCAAACAATATGCTCATCTTGAAATCAGAAGAAAACTTGATTTTAGTGACTATATGCTGAAAGCTGTTGGTATTGTTATAGGTACTACACAAGTGATTACAGGAAGTGCAATAATTGCATCTAAAGTAACTGGAACAGTTGGAACAGTTGCAGGAGCAGGACTCGTAGTTCACGGTTTCGGTGCCATTGAAGAAAACGTTGGTGCAATTGTCGATAACAATGTTTTTTATAAAGGTCATTTGCGACGTGGATATGAATATAGTGCAGAACTTTTAGGTTTTAGTAAAACAGCGGGAACTCTAGTTTATGCAGGGGTTGACCTCACACTTTCAGGCTATGGACTATTCCGGAGTGCATTGAAGCCAGAGGCATGGAGATTATTTTATTATATAAACACAGATTATGTTTTTGGTTATCAACTGATGAACGGTTATGCTCTTTTTTTAGAAATTGGCGCCGACTTCATCACTATAAAATCGGCTTATGATACCTATAATGACTCTAGTTACAACAAGAAAAATTAATATCATAAAATCAGAAATCATTTCCTTTATAGTTTTTCATAAACATAAAGGATTTGTATCTCAATCTTGCAGACACCATAAACAATGTAAAAGGAATTATACAAAAAACGGCAAATAAAAAACCAATAACATTAGCTTTCTCAGCCATTAAAAAAATAAAAATAGAAACAAACAATGAAAAAAAAACTATAAATATAATCCTATAAAAACCACCACCCAATTCTTTAATCTCTTTTAGAACTCCATTACCAGACTTTTCGGCTGCAAATTTTATTTTTCCGATTTCACGCACAGTAAATCCACTATCAATCATTAACTTTTCAATACTCTTATCCATATAAGACAATCCCATTTAACAAAAATAATAAAAAACATAGCCTAATATATCACTTTATTTAACTTAATTAAAAAGCTCACTAGATAGCGTCGTCATGAAATACTCAACCAAAGAGCAAGGCAGCGGATTTGGACTGCGGCAAGAAACGATGCACTCTTTTTGGCATAACGAGTCGCTATACCACGCCAGCGCTTCAAATGGAGAAACGCGTTTTCAACCCAATGTCTGAGTCGATAGCGTTCCCGATCAGATTTTCGTTGAGCTTTGCGATTCTTGCGGCCCAGAATTTGTACCTCCATCCCTTGATTTTTCGCTTGTTGGGGTTGTGCGCCCATTTCATCGAAAAGTCCAAAGTTTTCTCGTAGCCCTTTGATATCAAGGGCTACAGAAGTGCAATTTAAGTATACCCCATGATCACAGATTAAAAGTGGCAGTTTTTATATATTTGTCATAACCTATATGGCACACCATGTTAGATCATAACTTAAATGTCACGTAGGGCAGATTATGTACATCTTTGGCTATCTTAGAGCATCAACTAGCGATCAAAACGCGAAGCGAGCACAGAGCACCTTGCAGAAGTTTGTACCACGTTTACGTAATGCGGCGATAATGTCGGCTTGGTGCCAGTCTTTTTGAGTGTAAGTCATACCTGCTACCCCTTTCCATTAATTGCTCATTGATGGTGGTGATTCAGACAGGGTTCGCGGACTGGCACTCATAACCAGCGAGACTTACGTCTCCCCCACCTGAATCACCATTGAAAGGATGATAACAGGCACACTGGCAAAATTTCTGCCAGTGTCATGAGTGACAAGGCCGCGACGCCTTGACCATTGGATTTTGCCAATGGCGGAGCTACTTTAACTGATTGGTTTATCTGGTTCAATAAGCGAATCAGTATAATTGACGATATTTTTGTATGTAGGCGGTGGGGCAGTCACATAGAAGGTGGATATAATAGGTTTATTTATGTATACAGATACGTATTATAAACATAAATATTACATGGAGGTATAATAGATGGCAGTACAGAGTGGAAATGTCGGGAGTAGTGTTGTCGCTGAATTTGGTGAGCGGTCTATGTTGGCGGCGGGTGCAAAAGCGGGTTTAAAGCCGTCATTTGCTATGTCTGCATTTATTAATAAATCTGCGGGTTCAATTGTTACTTTTGCGTCTGGTACTTGGTCTGATTATTCAGATGGTTACGAAGACACATACCCATTTTGGGGGTATTCTGGCATTTCGCCGCACAGAACTATCCTTGTGCCAAATAGGAAAATAGGAAATATAAGCCCACAATTGTACTACAAAGACAAGCAATTGTCTTTTTTGGTCGTCTTCGAACACTTAGCTGGTGGATGGCGTACGGAGGAAGAAGCTTATCTAGGTTTTAAAGACTATGCTAATGTAGGCGGTTCTTTAACGCTCAAAATCAATGATAAACCTTATGTTTTTACTGGCGGTAATCATAGTGTTGGGTCGAATGGCGCACGTAGTCCTTATATATATTTTTGTAACAATAAGGACATCAATTCGGTAATTAAAAGTGGTGGTGAAAAAAAAATATCTATTTCATAGATATAAAGGGTGTGATCAATCACACCCTTTATATAAATAACATGTATTAATTACAATGGCATGTCGATATCATATTATTCTTTATCTCCAATTCTATCTACGTCGTCACGCAGACATGACGGCCATTTTAAGCGAGGATGGCGTAAGCTGCCGTCCGGCGTAAATTCGTGGAAATTCACTTTAGCAATACGCCCCATGTATTTATCTTGATTATTCCAGATCTCATTAAGATATTGGTGCTTAATACCGTTCGCATCAACAATTACACCGTTTTCGAGACGGATGGTAACTGAACCCAAAGTATCTTTAAAACCACTATCGGCATCGCCTGGTTTAAATCCGATAATTTCACCGTCTGCTTCGTTTTCATCTTTTAACTTCCACCAACCGCGAGTACGTTTGAAGTAGTAGGGGGAATCAGGATCTTTTGCCATTTCACCTTCTTCGTTTGCATCAAGGCGAGACTTGAACAGCGTAACGTATTCTTCGTGGCTGTGTACAATACTGAAAGGCAATAATTGTACATTGACCAGTTTACCGGCTTGCTTGAACCAACTTATTAAGTGGATGATACGATCACGTAACTTAACGCCTGTATTGGCATAATTTTTCTGCTCACTTTGCGCTTGCCATTCAGGTAAGAACCAATCGAACAGCCAAAACTCAGCACCAACGGCTTTGGCGCCTTTCTTACGTAATGCAGAGACAGTGCCATTAAAGGAGCCAACCACACCCTCGCCATCAAAATAAATAGTCTGGTAACCTGACGCTACACGCAAAGCAATCATTTGGTTTTTAAGATGATCGAGTGTTGTAACCGGATTACCAGTACGGCTCAGGAACTCTACTTCATCACCGTCTACTTTACAGATTATCCGCATACCATCGAGTTTCTTTTGGGTGATCATAGGGAATTTGGCGTATTTGTTTTTCACCTCAAGTTTCAAATCGCCTTTGGCTCGATAATTAGTTGCCAGTTGTACTTCAAATTTAGGGATTTTATGATCCGTGTGTACCGAGTTAAACATAGAAATTCCGATGCCGGCTTTCGTTGTTTTAAGCAGAATTCGGCGGAACATTTCTTGTTCGTCTTCGACCATCCTAGACAAAATAGCTTCAACAGCCTGAATTGCTTGTGACCCTGTAACATTACGATTCCGCAGTTCGTCCAGTAACAGTACGATATCAGCATCTGAGACACTGCTTTCAAATGCTGGCGTCGGCCTGTCGTATTTTTTTACGCCATACATCATGAATGGGTTCAGAATATAGTGCATGTAACCGCATTCGAGAGAATTAAAACCCGCTAACATTTCCTTTTTCTTGTTAGTGCCGACCTCATTCATGGCATCGAGTTTAAGTTTTAATGCGATGAGATTATTTTTCATATTGACCTTAATTTGTTAAATTGTTTATTTATCTTTGTTGTTAATAAATTTAGTTTGAACAGAGAGTTTTATTTATAGGCTCATTCTCCTGTTTATAGGCGTCCATCATGGCGGTTTTATAAATATCGTCAGGTAACTCTGGTTTAAGTGGTTTGGAGGTGGATTTAACGTCTTCCACCTTTGTTTTGGCTATCAGCATCTTGCTACTGAACCATGACCGTTTTAACGTTGATTGTTGAGCCATTGGTCGAGCCGGATAGTTTTCAATGGATGGATCGTAATGGTCGTAAAACATGATGCGACCGGCTTTATATTCCGTCAGCATCATTAATAAAGCGGGGCAGGCGATGTTATCCAAAGCACATGAGCACTCTTTAAACATGCCGGACTTCCCAAGGCGCTTCTCTTTCTTTGCCTTAACGATGTGCTGGCATAGTGTGTATGACTGTAGATTTCCGGTTGTGTCGCAGTGGATGCGAAAAGCATTGGTGGGGCATAATGATTTATTTACGCCTTCTGGCAAATTTGTAACACTTTCTTTTACTTCTAACTTGTACATAATTATAGCCTTATAATAGTTATGCGCTTACGTATTTTGTAAGCGCATAATATCGTAATGATAGAGGCGAAAAACTAATTTAAAGCGGTTTAGAACATACCAGCCATGCCAGCCAGTTTTGATCCACGTAACTGAATATCTGCAATAGAAGACAAGGCCGCTTTCAAGCCGTAGGAAATCGCTTGCTCTTTCATCATCCCCATCTCTGCAACAGCTTTAGAGGTAAGACGTGCGGAGCGATTGATTATGTTGTCAGCGAAAGAATTGGCGAGCTGAATTAAGTCTAAGCCGGAGTTCAACTGTGTCATAATCTGCACTCCTTGATGATCCTTAATATATCGCAATACATCACCTGATTCGCCTTTAACAGTATGATAATCAGGCATAGTTGCAGATACTTTATTGTTAAATAGCAATTCCAAAGAGGCAAAGCCTGAGTTTTCCGGTAGTTTATCGTCACGTAATACGGCGTGAAATTCCGCTATTGGCATACCGATAAATTCCTCGTCGGATTGTTTCTCGTATTCACGGGTAAACGAATCAAAAACCTCCAGTGGTGGCTTAGAATCAAAATCAGAAGTAACGGCTACCAGCATATTGTCACAAAATCCAATCATGTAAGTGAGAGGCGTTCTGACCTTTGATTTGGCTGATTCTTTAATAACATCACGCATATAAACTAAATCGTATAAGGAATCTGAGTCGCGCAGGCGGATGTGCTGAATCTCAAGACACACTTTATCAGAGCTGTAAAAAAACGTTTCTGACGTGAGGCGTTCAAATTCACGCTTCATTATTTCGATACCGGTGCAGATAATATCTGGTTTTTCGTCAGCCTCAACACCATTGAATCCGTCTAGAGCCTTAATCTTGTCGATAAAAGCGGAATTATCCATTTTGCTTCTTACCTCTTTCATTTTTTCTACTTATCTTATACATATAATATGTAAATTAATACATACCGTTATAAACAAATAGCTTTATGCCCTTTGATTAATAATTCCAAAGAAAGTCGCTGATTGAACGGCTTCGAGCGGTAATAGGCTTCAATGATGTCACTATCCCCCGATCCGCCGGCATCTTGTCCCTCATTATTGAACGCCGCGATTTTGACGTTAAGACCTATGGATTGCAGTTTCTTGGCGGCTTTGATTGTGTTCTTAACCGCTTGTTTCTCTGAATCCCATAGCATCACAACGTTTTTTAAGCCCGTTTCTTTTAATGTGAGGAAGCTACCTAACTGATCTTGCCCTTCTTCCGCCAAATCACCGGAAAGGTGCATACCAAACGTACCTATAGGCTCAACATGTTCTCTGAGTGATTCTTCTTTGAATAAGGCGCGCTTAACTGCGAACACGTCAAAAACGCCCTCTAGCAGTACAACAGTAGATTTGCCCATTGCGTTATGTCCGTTATATAAAAAACGCCCGGAAGCTGGCAGAGTGGACGGGAACAGATATCTCTTCTCTGCTGTGTTGGTGACGTCACGCCCCTGAAACGTGCAGAGGTTGCCGGCCAAATCATAAATAGGGATCAGAACCCGCATCGAAAAGTCCTGCGTTGTTATTCGCTCATTAAAATCGTGATATACGTGTGAACCGTTAACGATAAATCGGAGGTCAAAGTATTTGACCAATTCAGGCGATATGTTCCTCTCAACGAGGTAATCAGGTATACGGCCATCTGGTAAAGGCAGAAGATAATGAGGCGGAAGATCGACTTTACGAATCAAATCAATCTTACTTTCCAATCTTACTTCTTTCTCTTTCGGTCGCCAGCCCTGCTCTAATAACTGAGCATCGATGTAGTTTGTTAATTCACGCTTTTCTAACCCTGAATATCGTTGCAGAAATCGGTAGACGTTGAACTGATCATCAGTAGGATGGCTACCAGCGAAACAGACACCAAGTTTTGTTTTCGGGTTAAAGTAGACTTTCCAATTATGACTGCCACATGTAGGGCATTCTCTTAAGTTCAGCTCAAGACCCGCTTTTCCGGTGGTTCTGCGGTAAGTAATGCCTTCGAGATCAAAAAACTGCTCTATGTCGAACTCGATTAACTTTTCTTTTAGATTATTGTTTATTCGCATAACCTATTATTTCTTCTGACTTATTATAAATAATAACAAAGCCACTAATGACGAGTATTATCACGGATAGTTTGTTTTTTATAGACTTTTTATGATCGGGAGTCAGGCTATGTAATATCAATAATACGTTTAATGAATCGCATCTGATCGAGGTTCTGCTCAATTCGAACACTCACTTCACCTTTTTGGTTACGGGAACCAGCGATATACAATCGAGCCTCGCCTTTAGCTTTTTCTTCTTCCGTTTTGTTAATCGTAATAATCAAGTCAGCGATACGTACTTTCTCAACGTTATCTGCTGCGTGCATCATCGTAGCGACCTCGGATGAACCACCCTCACGGTTAGTCTGTGATGCCGTTATACCTGCGACGTTATATGTATCGAAAATAGCACGGGTATCGGTGTAGATGCTTTTCACATCCTCACGTACATCACCACTTCGATAGTTAGGTTTCATCAGGTCAGCGTAGTCGATGATCAGCATATCGAGCGTTACACCGGTAGCGATAATGCCCTCAATCATACGAACAATATCGTTCGGCGCGACCGTGCCAGGCGGACGCTGAATGACGAACATTTTGCCAACCTTGCCGGTTGCCCCAAGATCTTTAAGTTTTGCTGATACACGCTCTCGGCTATCGACCAGCTCGTCCATATCTGTTTCAGATAATCGGGCATCAAACCGATCGGCCACTATCTCCTTATGAACTTCCAGAGACACGTAAAGCACGTTAAAACCCGCCAGTGCCGCGTTAACACCAAACTCGCCCATACCCGTTGACTTACCAGATTTCGCAAAACCCATGAACAGGGTCATTTCTTTACGCCCCCATCCTTTGTGATAAAGCAAAGCGTCGATTGCACGGTAACCGGTTGTGATACCTTGTGGCGGAGCTTCACCGCTGGCGCGTTTTTCACGAGCCTCAAATCGCGTAGCAGATTCAGAGAAATAGTCGTATACCTCAGTATTTCCCTGACCGCCAAGGTGCTTAACCTTATCCATGATTTGCATGGCTTTATCAAAGTCACCTTTGTCTTTGAACTCAGCAGCCTTAATCATGGCGTTATCGAAAGCAACTGAACGAGCAAATAACGTTACCTGATCAACCATATACTGAGAGTCGGTCAGCTTTACATCATTGATTTTCGCAATGGCTGTTTTCACATCAGGTACATATTCTGGTCTTATTGCCTTGGCTTTTACATCGTTGGTAATTAATGTAATTAAAGTCGGCATCGATGGCGGTTGCTTGTACATTTTGTAAAAGCGTCCGGCGGCCGAAACCAGAAACGACAGAGCCTTGTTGTCGAACTGCTTTGGCTCAACCAAGTCATGAGCCTGAGTGACAAAACGATAGTCACGGCAGTAATAAGCGGCGAGCATCGTTTGGAAATTCTCGTCAAAGCGATCCGATAATGAGGCGCTTGTGTGTTCCAATTCTAATTCTGAGGAAGACATTCAAATTTCCCTCAACAAGCGGAAGCATGAAGGTTTTGGACACTTTCAATAGATGAGTAATTCACCGTTTTGAAAGTATTAAGATCGTTGTGACCGGCTTCATCAACCAGAACTGACAGATCATCAAATTTGCGAACAAAGCCCGAAATTTTGTTACCGCTATTTGTGACAATTTCAATCGGTACGTTGTTGAATTTCAGCCACGAAAGGCGCGATTTAATAATTTCGTAATCGTGATTCATTTCTCTTTTTCCTTTAACATTAATCCATTACTGGATATTGTCATTTTCAAACAGGGCTTCTATAAAAACTTAGAGGCTTTCCTGAATTCGTTGGGGAACTGGTCTACGAAAATTTGCTGATCGATGTACTCAAGTGTGAAAACAGCCGAGAAAATCAAAAAATGTCGTTTATCAGGTCGTGCATCTGCAATTTGCCCCATCACATACTTTCTGTGAGCATCTTGGATTTCATCACCCAAGTAGTTGGTTTTTTTGAAATAATCTAACTCAGAGCCATTCAGTCGGGTTCCCTTACGCTTCTCGTTTTTCTCCGTGAAGATCTCCAACAAATCGTCCTGCCACAAATGCTGAGGGCGAGGTAATTCACCCCACTCGCGCTTTGCCGCTATCGACAACATGCTCATGATGAAATAGCCATATTCGACACCAAGCTCATCCGCCTTTTGTCTGGCTTTCCATAGTGAAGTGATGTTTGATTTTGACAGATTGATAAACGGACAACGTTTAAGCCCTGTCTTAAATGGCGCTTTGCGAAAATCTTCTCTGCCGTGTCTCAGCATGATTTGCGAGTATTCACGTTTGTAAGCTTCCGCAAATAAGATGGTGGCATCCATAGAGTGAAGATGTCGGTAATCAAACCATTTGCTATCAAACAACGCTAATTCTTTGTTAGCGCGTGACAGACCAACGTTATCAACCACCCACTGGTCTTTGTCTTGTGCCGTCCATGAGAGCATGAATTCCTGCGGGTCACCCTCTTTAATGAAATAATCCAACATTAGGCACATAGATACTTTTAACCTTCTTTACATAAGTAAATGAGTACGATTTATAGCAGTGAAAGAAACGAAAATCAATTCCGCTGAGAAGGTGTAAGTAAGAAAAGATGATAAAAAAAGAGAGCAAGACGAATGCCGTGCTCCCATAAGATATATATAGATTTTGGTATTAAACAAACAACCAAAACAAATTAAGGATCTCAATGATACCGCTTAACGTAGTATTCTCAAATAG
>NZ_JAQRFJ010000085.1:0-10043 GCF_028599065.1 Xenorhabdus sp. PR6a
TGCCATCTGGTCAAAATCATTATTGGCATATTGCGGGATATTATGGCTGCTTCCGGTCAGGAAAGTATTCAGGAAAGACATTGGGCTATTGTAATCCGCTGTCCATGCGTACCTGACAACATCAAATTTGTTCTGGTGCATATTATCCAACATCACTTTCCATTCCTGGTTTTGTAAGTTGGCCTGAACACCCAGGTTCTGCTTCCACATAGACGTCACGGCAATGGCAACTTTTTTATGTGATTCTTTCGTGTTGTAAAGCAAATCAAATTTAAGCGGATTTTTCTCGTTAAAACCGGCTTCACGCAATAACTTTTTGGCTTTGGCGACGCGCTGTTCCTGTGTCCATAAAGCATATTCAGGCGGTTTTAAATAAATTCCCCCGGCTCCCGGAGATACCACATCGTAAGCGGGTTTCTGCCCATTACCCAATACCTTGTCGGTGATAATGTTTCGGTCTAATGCCAAGGCCAGCGCTTGTCTGACCCGAACATCATCAAATGGCGGCTTTTGGGTATTGAACAGGTAATAATAAACACTCATGACGGGCCGAACATGTAACTGATCACCATATTTTTTCTTAATCAGTGGCAAGAACTCCGATGGCCCACCGTTGGAGATATCAATTTCGCCGGTCAGATAGCGATTGAAGTCAGCTTTATAATCTGACAATGGCAAGTACGTGACTTTATTAATGACGGTATTTTTATCATCCCAGTAATAGGGATTCCTGACGCCAACAATTTTTTCATTGACCACCCATTCCGAGAGTTTAAACGGCCCATTGCTGACAAAATGTTGTGGCAGCGTCCATTTATTGCCATATTTTTTAATGACTTTTTCACTGACGGGAGATACGGCGGGAAATGCCAGCATTTGCAAAAAGCCCGCTTTTGGCCTTTCCAGTGTGATTTCTATTGTTGTGTCATCCAGTGCTTTGACACCCAGCTCTTGCGGTTTTCTCTTGCCTGAGAGGACATCCCCCGCATTCACAATCTGGGCTTGAATCAGATAGCTGCCATAAGGAGAAAGGGTGTCAGGCGTGACCAAGCGCCGGAAAGAAAAAACCACATCGTGGGCGGTAAGCGGTGTACCGTCGGACCATTTCACCCCTTTTTTTAAATGGAAGATCCAGGTTTTATTATCTTGGGTTTCCCAACGTTCGGCCAAGGCGGGAATAATATTCTCTTCTTTATCCGTATCAACCAAACGCTCAAAAAAATCCCGCAGGATATCAAATTCACTGCTGCCTTCAGATTTATGCGGATCTAAAGAACCCGGTTCAGAAAAATTATTACGGGTGATTTCTTGCTTATCTGCCAATTGAGTATTGGGGGGAACAATCGCTGCATAAGAAAAAGTGACACTGCTTAAAATAAGGCTAATAGAACAAGTTAATATTTTAGATAGTTTATTTTTTATTATCCTTACCCGCATTTTCTGCATATTCGTGGTCTCCATATTCGTCGTCTCCACAAGTGTTTTCATTATTAAATAATCATGACATATATCACTATCACCTTATAACCATTACCGATATGAATATTACTGCATTCAGTTACATCTTCGATGTCATTAGAACGAATTATTGAATTCACATAATTAAGTGCAACGCGAAATAATTAGCGTTGCACTTATGATTTGGATCAAACAACCATTACAGTATCTTTGATCTATGGGTTTTATCTACGATGATCTGCGTTATCTTTTATCCCCGTCACACTATTTTGCACCGCGATCACCCGCGTGGGTCAGATCGATTTGATAGACAGCAAAACCAACATCATCATTTTTCAGATACTTCACGGGATATTGGGCGTGTTCTTTGATGAATTTCGCCGCTTTTTCTGACGGTGATGTTTCGAAACGGATATCTAATTTCTTATCGGTTTTGATTGGCAAGAATGACCAATTATTTTCAGCCTGAGTTGATACGACGCCTTTCTCTTTGGTGATCCGGGAAATGTAAGAAGCTAAAATGGTGCGGTTTTCATCCGGTGACGCAAACGCAATGTGATCGTCTCCAGTGCCGGCGAATTTGCCGCCGTAACCACGGTAGTTATTGGTGGCGATCAGGAAAGTGGCTTTCGGATCAATCGGCTTGCCCTGCCAGGTGACGTCTTTGATACGGTTCGCACCTTTGTTGATAAGCTGGCAATCGGTGTTGTATTTAGCGGGTTGGGTCAGGTCTATCTGATAGTTAACCCCCGTGATGGTGTCGAAGTTATAAGTGCGGAACCCATCCCAGTTCAACAATTCTTGCGGCTTGGTGGAGGTTGGGTCAATCCGGTTAAACATCCCTGCCGAACACTCCAGCCATTCCACCACATCCGCCCCGGTTGCTTTCACGACGACCAGGGTATTTGGGTAGAGGTACAAATCAGCCGCGTTACGGAATGTCAGATCCCCTTTTTCGACTTCCACAAATTCGGCCGGCGCATTTTTACGTCCGCCGACTTTGAAAGGTGCTGCTGCCGCCAAAACAGGCAGCCCATCCAGATTAGGATCGCCCTGAATAAAGCGTTTGGTATAATCCACCTGCGCATCATTGACGATTTGAACGGTAGGATCACTCTGGATCAGCGCCAGATAGCTGTACATATTGTCAGAGGCTTTGCCAATCAATTTACCCACGAAATCGCGGGTTCCCTGATCCGCTTTTTCGATGAGGGAAGCCAGCTTGCTATCGCGTGCAACCAGCGCTTTCTTATGCGCTTTGTCATAGATAGGACGGGCTTCCGCCTTGGCAGATTCGACTTTCCATTCGCCGCTGTCGTTATTAATCACCATATCCACCACACCCAGATGATCCCCCCATTGCCCCGGCATCACGGCAGGAATGCCATTAATCGTTCCGTTGGCAACATCAACGCCCTTAATACCGGCATATTCCTTGTTGGGGAACACGCCGTGGGCATGACCAAACATAATGGCGTTAATGCCGGGCACTTCGCTCAGATAGTACACGGAATTTTCTGCCATCGCCTTATAAGGCTCTTGGGAAAAACCGGAGTGGGGAATGGCGATAATCAGGTCGGCGCCCTCTTTCTTCATTTGAGGAACGAATCTTTTCGCGGTTTCGGTGATGTCATTGACCACCACTTTTCCCGCCAGATTGGCTTTGTCCCAAACAGTGATTTGTGGAGGCACAAAACCGATATAGCCGACTTTAATCGTGTGCGCTTTGCCCGCGCGATCTTTAACCGGCGTATCAACGATAATATAAGGCGTAAAATAGTTTTTGCCGGTGTTGGCATCCATGATATTGGCGTTGATATAAGGGAATTTGGCACCGGCAACGGCCTGTTTCAGGAAATCCAATCCAAAGTTGAATTCATGGTTACCAAAGTTGCCGACGGTATAGCCCATCGTGTTCATCAGTTTGTAGGCCGGATGAACTTCCCCTGATTTTAACCCCTTGGCCGCCATGTAATCCGCCAGCGGGCTGCCTTGAATCAAATCGCCGTTATCGATCAGGATCGCATTGGTTGCTTCCGCTTTGGCGGCTTTAATTAAGGTCGCAGTACGCACCAAACCAAATTGCTCCGTGGATTTATCTTTAAAGTAATCGAAATCCATCAAATTGCTGTGAATATCCGAGGTTTCCATGACCCGTAAATCAACAGTTGCCGCGTTCACATTGCATGCCACCAGCATTGCCAGTGTTGACATTTTCCACATATTCTTTTTCATGCTACACCTCTTCATATACCCTATAAACTTCAAGTTGCCGCTCGCAAAACAAAAGCTGCTTATTATCTCCCGCGCTGAGGCCACAACCAAGCCGCGCCGCGCACACCACTGGAATCACCATGCACCGCCTTTCTGATTGGGGTTGCACACTCGCCACCAAAAACCCACGCTTTGACTAAATCGGGCAATGTCTGGTAAAGGCGCTCAACGTTGCTCATTCCACCACCAAGCACAATCACATCTGGATCCAGTAAGTTAATCACCTGTGCTAATGCTCGCGCCAAACGCCGTTCATATCGACGCATCGCCAATTGTGCGAACTTATCTCCCTGTGCCAACGCCTCAATGATTTCATGGCCTTTTTTCTGTACGCCGCTCAAGCGCAAGTAATCCGTCATAAATCCAGTACCCGACACAAATGTCTCAGTACAGCCCGGTTTGCCACAAAAACAGCGGATGTCCTCCTGATAAGCGCGATCTTCTTCATCCATCCACGGTAATGGGTTATGTCCCCATTCCCCAGCCAATCCATTGCCGCCGGCATGAACCCTTCCCTCAAATGCAATCCCTGAGCCACAGCCCGTGCCGATGATAACGGCAAATACCATTGGCATTCCTTCACCAGCACCATCAATGGCCTCTGATACTGCCAGACAATTTGCATCGTTGGCGATGCGGATTTCACGCCCTAACAAGGCCGCGATATCCTTATCCAATCGCTGTCCATTCAGCCAGACTGAGTTGGCATTTTTGACTTTGCCGGTAAAAGGCGAAATCACGCCGGGAATGCCAATCCCCACGGTTCCTTGCTGCCCGGTTGCCTGTTCCGCATCACTAATCAGTCCAACAATAGCTTCCAAGGTTTTTTGATAATCATTTTGAGGCGTATCAACCCGTTTGCGAAATAACGCTTCCCCCTGATCGCCCAATGCAATCACTTCAATCTTGGTGCCACCGAGATCAATGCCTATGCGCATAACTTACCTTTTCTATTTAGCCGGATGAGGCTTTTTATTATATGAAAATGAGAAAGTTATTATAGGAAACTGATGAAGTTCTAGGGCTTCGTCACATGATTCGTTATCATGCAGCCTTATGTTTTAAGATGACCTTTGTCACGATGCGCAACAATATGGGGTAACCGCATGTTATGGTTCAAAAATTTAATGATTTACCGTTTAAACCGAGAAATCTCCCTTTCGGCGGATGAACTGGAAAAACAATTAAGCCCATTGGCATTCACCCCATGCGGCAGTCAAGATATGATGAAAACGGGTTGGGTTTCTCCACTGGGTTCCCACGGTGAAGCATTAACCCACGCTTGTGGCAATCAGATTGTTATCTGCGCACGCAAAGAAGAAAAAATGCTGCCTTCCCCGGTGATCAAGCAGGAATTACAGGCCAAAATAGCCCGTCTGGAAGGTGAACAACACCGCAAGCTGAAAAAGACCGAAAAAGATTCACTGAAAGATGAAGTGATCCACACGCTGCTGCCACGGGCATTCAGCCGCTTCAGCCAAACCTATATTTGGATCGATACCGTCAACCATTTGATCATCGTTGATGCCGCCAGCGCAAAACGCGCAGAAGATAATCTGGCACTGCTGAGAAAAACATTGGGTTCACTGCCCGTTGTTCCCCTGACATTCACCGATCCCATTGAGTTGACGCTCACTGAATGGGTACGTTCAGGTGATCTTCCTGCTGGTTATGCCCTGATGGATGAAGCCGAACTAAAAGCCGTTCTGGAAGAAGGTGGAGTGATCCGCTGTAAGAAGCAAGATTTGGTCTCAGACGAAATCGCAACCCATATTGAATCCGGCAAATATGTCACTAAGCTGGCCCTGGATTGGGAAGAGCGCATTCAGTTTATGCTGTCAGATGATGGCTCTTTCAAACGCATCAAATTCAGCGAAACCTTACGTGAGCAAAATGATGATATCGATCGCGAAGATGTTGCCCAACGATTTGATGCTGATTTTACCTTAATGACAGGTGAATTAAGTGCGTTAATCAAAAACACAATTGATGCACTGGGCGGCGAAGCCGAAAGATAGACGTAAACACCGTCATCACAGAAGAACTGCCTCAACAGTCAGGTTCATTGAGGCAGTTCGGCAAAAAAACACCCACTGTTTTTCAACCAGTGTCTGAAAGTTGCTATCTCAATTAGAAGCGATAAACCAAGCCAACACCAAACACGTCGTCAGTGTTAATCTGCGTTTTCTTGGAAAAATCGTTGTCTTTTAGCAGGTTGAATTGATATTCAGCATAAGTGCCCATATTTTTGTTGAAATCATAGAAGGCACCGACGGAAACATATTTCACCAAATCCTCAGATCCCTTGCTTGCCGGTATGCTCTTGTCAGTCAGGTCATTCCCCAAATCTTTACCTTTGGAATAAACAAAAGCAAGTGATGGGCGCAAACCAAAATCAAACTGATACTGAGCCGTCAGTTCAATGTTTTGGGTTTTATTGGCAAACATCGTGTAGTTGTCTACGGAACTGCCGAATCGGGTTAAATTACGGGTTTCACCATACATGGCCGCCAGATAGACGTTATTTTTGTCATATTTGGCAGAGACAATCCACGCTTCGGCTTTATTCCCTTTCGCCAGAACCTTAGCGGTATCACTCCCCAACTTCTGAGCCGAAGTACGGTTAGAGTTGCCGTATGAGGCACCAACGCTGATCCCATTACCAAAATCGTAGCTACTGGAGAGACCAAAACCATCACCATTCTGCCTTGAAACATCGCTACGGCTATTTCTGGTGCCACTGTCATTTTTGGCCTGATACTGCAAGGCAAAATTCAGGCCATTTACCAGACCAAAAAAGTCCGTGTTACGGTAGGTTAATAGCCCGGTTGAACGCCCCATCAGGAAGTTATCGGTTGCCGCCATGGAATCACCACCAAATACCGGCAATGCGTCTGTCCATGAGTTAGCGTCATAAACGACACCATAATTACGCCCGTAATCCAGCGAACCATATTCGCCAAATTTTAACCCTGCGAAAGCCAAACGGGTTCGGGTGTTTTTCCCACTCTCCACTTCTGTTCCATTGGCACCCATATTAAATTCCCAACGCCCGAAGCCGGTCAGTTTATCCGTAATTTGGGTTGAACCTTTGATACCAATACGGCCAACAGAACCATCACCATCCTGTGTATCTGATTTAGAAAAGGTTCTTTGCACATCGGCCTTTCCATATAAATCTATTTTATTACCCTCCTTATTATAAATCTCAGCAGCATTGGCTGCCCCCGTCATAAGAAGTACCGGAATTGCCATTGCTAGTGCGTTGCGTTTTATCATTATCATAATCCTCATTTATCTTGTTATTATTTAGCCACCGCCAAGAGATTCCTATTCCAAGACCCCTATTTTCTGGAATAATAAATAATCAGGTGAGCGGAGTACTTTACTTGTTTTGGTTAAGCAAATGTTAAATTTGTAACAAGCAATGACGATACTAAGATCTAACGAAACCTTTTGCTAACAAAAATTAGCGAAAAATGCCATCTTGTGAAGGTTGTCACATTATAGGGATGTATCCCATAATTTAATAATATTAATTATGATAATAACTTATTAAAAACAGTAAGTTATAAATAATAAGTGACGTGATAAAAAATAGAATTTTCCATAAAGATAAGTTGTCTGCTTATATCAATTTATATTTTTGCCAATAATTATCACAAATTGGGTGATAGTCATGATTTGATATTATTGACAACTACCTGAAAATTCTGTAAATACGCCACAAAATTCACGACGTCACTTTTCTACTTCTCATTAATCAAGGCTATAACAAAACGACTATGGTATAAAAATTCCTTACTCCCCGCACCGCAAGGAGTAAGGAAATGAATTACAATTTTAGAAAATTATTTATTTCAACATGTTATATTGCGAAGCTAAATCATCCAAAAATTCCAATTGACCATTGACCAGATTCGTTAAATATTTCTGATCAACTTTATTACCTGACAAACGGTGCAATTGAGTCGCGAATGTGTTCCACGCTTGTTCCAATTTCACCGCCTCAGCAAGCATAATGGTGCGTTCTGTATCGATTTGCATTACATCTTTTAGGCCGGCAAACCGTAGCTCCGTTTCCCGTAATGTCGCTTTCAGTGCATCGGATTCTTTTATTATCTGCTCGATTTGGTCACTGAGTTTCATTCTGGCATCAGCCAGATCGATATATTTCAATCCTTCAGAAACTTTACCCAATATTTTTCTGGTTATCTCAACACCTTGTTTAATTGCCTGTTTAATCGCTTCTTTTTTAGGTTGTGTGAAATCCAATCCGTCAATATCACTGGCACTAGGAATAAAATCTTTAAACATATCTGCGATATTATTTTGCCGGATCACATCCTGACTTTCGATAATTTTAGCCCGTTCAGCATCCAATTTATTTCTTTTTTCGACTTTATCCTTAATATCACTCTGCAATTCTGCTTTTTGGGATTCCGTTTGTGCTAAAAGCCCCTCCAAGCGCTCCGCAATCACCATATTGCGCATATCACTAATTTTTCCAGTCAGTTGATTGGATCTGCTGCTGAAATTGACAATCACATGATCGATATCTTGCGATAATTTTTTGATCAATTGCTCACGTTCTTGCAGAAGAGCTTGACGATCATCCTCACTCAAACCGGGAACGGCCAAAGCTTCATCGATTTGATTAATTGTTTGAAAAGCTTCTCCCTCAGAGAATTGGCTGAGTATTGGAATTAATTGAGAGAGAGAAACACGTATCGATTCATTAAGATCACGGCTATAAAGCCTGAGACGTTCGACTTTTTCCCCAACAATTGCAATACCTGATGTTTGACGTTCAGCCAAGAGCCAAATAGTATTTGCCGCCTGATTGATGGCTTTAATATTAATTTCTGGATACGAGATCTCGTTTAGAAAAACATTATTTTCAGACATTTCAATATTTCCTTATTACTTTATATTTTATTTAAAAATTTAGTTATAGAGTTTTCTGTATTCTGCTAATGCTTCATCAAAAGTTTTTATTAATTGTGTCGCAGAGCCTTGCACTTCTTTCCAAGGGCTAATAACTTGTTTAAACGTCGCGACAAAAGAGGTCAATTTTAATGCATTATTAATTTCAGCAAATTTGTCTTTAGAAGTCGTAATTTGCGTTAGCATCGTGCTCCACATAAAATCCAAATGGTTTAGGGCAACTTCTGCGTCCACCATACGAATACCAATGTCATTAAAATTAAGTGATAAATCCTGGATCACTTTTTGCAATGCACTTTTACCTTCAACCTGCTCTTGTAATACTTTGACTTCTCCAATCAATTCATTTTTCTGCTTACGTGCTTTTTCTGCTTTATCACCAAAAATACCGCCAGTAATCGCCCAGCCAATAATTCCCCCCGCCATTCCAGAAAATGCCAAACCAACGTATTTATCATAGTCTTTTTGGAGTTGATCAATCTCTTTATTCTTCTCATTAATCTTATCTTGCAGATCTTTGATAGTTGCAGAAAGATTATTATCATCCATCAGTTTTTTCTTACTATTTATTTGTGGCTGCACTCCCTGAGCGATATTGCCATTTGATAATTTCCCACCAATTAGTATGAGCTTAAAGTCAGTTATTGCGTTTTTAACCCTCTGAGTATTTTCCTGCTGTTTTTGAATATCTTTTTTCATACTTTCAAGGATATTCCCCAATTCAACAGCAATTTCTTTATCATCATTGGTATAAGTTATTTCAGCCAATTGCTTATCAGTTAAATCGCCTAATTTTTTCTTGACGCGTTCAATAATCGGCATCTGATCAATTATGCTAATTATTTCCCCACCCGTTTCAGTAATCTGCCTGCCTACATTTTCCAAATCAATACTCTGCTGCTGAACCTTATCTTCTACACCACTCCAGCTAAGTGCATGGTCATGGATCTCTTTAAATAAGGTTGTCATCTTTGCAGGTTTTAGCCCCTCAATATCAATATCGTTATAACCGATATATTTCTTTACCTCTTCTAACGTAAAAGGTAGTTCCAAACCACGCTTAACATATAATTTGATACTAATGAGATCTTCTTTAGTAAAGATCCCTCCCTGACGAGCAGCACCTTCTATCTGGCTGGTTAACATTTTCAAAGTAACTGCGGGAACTTCTGATACGGCTATCTTATTTTCTGTTAAAGGTTGATTTAATAACATATCGTTCTCCATTAATATTAACGACTTAATCCAGATTAATTAAACTTTGTCTTTACCCATCTGAAAACCTCTTTTTTTAATATGATGTAAATATACATATTTACATTGACCTTAATGTGAAAGGTTAAAATTTTTATCTGGTAATTTAT
>NZ_JAQRFJ010000086.1:0-9938 GCF_028599065.1 Xenorhabdus sp. PR6a
CAAGAGTTACGTCCAAAATGACAACGTGAAGGAAATAGACCTAAAGCTTCCAATTTATAGCAATGTCCCCTTGATATGCTGGTTAATCTTCTTCGCTCTGCTTCTCTTATTCTTCTTTCTGATTCCCCATAGGCAGAAAGAATATATTTCCTCTGGTTGTCAGTAGGCGAAATATATCTATTCATTGCACCATCTCGCCGCGAGATTCGGCAATACGTTGAGCTATCCAACTATCAATTTCTGATTCAATAAAAGCTATTGAACGAGTACCAATTTTGACTTGTTTCGGAAATTTATCTTCCTCAATCAGTTTGTAAATCCATGCTTTGCTATAACCCGTTCTGCGTTGCACTTCTGGTAAGCGGATAAGACTTTCTTTAGACGTGATAATTTCTGACATATACTTTACCCCTATTGGCTTATCTATATTGGTTCTTTTTAGACGTTATTAGAACAGGGGTAATTAAACCGAAGTTGTAAAATGAATTCATTACATGGCAATAGTAATTTGTTTCATACAAAGAATGTATTATGTCTTACCATTTACAAAAATAACCATTTATGATTAATATAAAACCATAAATAGTTATGTATTAACATTAAATGATTATTTTAAGATAATTCAATCAAGCATGTTTCTTAAATTTGCCATGCGCCACATTTCCGCCTTGTTCGAGTGCATCCATGTAGTCGGCATACCATTGAAGCATTTCCCTGCGTCCATCCAAATATTGGGCGTGATTGTAGGTTCCTCGAATACTGTTCTTATCAACGTGAGCAAGCTGTGTTTCAATCCATGCAGTGTTATAACCCTGTTCATGTAAGATAGTGCTCATGGTATGACGGAATCCGTGGCCTGTTGCCCGACCAGCATAACCAATGCGTTTAAGAACCTGATTAATAGCGGCTTCACTCATTGGCTTACTTGCATCATTCCTGCCATGAAAAGCAAAGTTAAATCGGCCTGTGATTGCTTCCAATTCCCTCAGCAAAGCCATAGCTTGCTCAGAAAGCGGGACAATATGAGGCCGACGCATTTTCATCCGCTCTTGAGGGATTTCCCAAATTGCTTTGTCGAAATTAATTTCTGCCCAAGTAGAGGCGCGAAGTTCTATTGTTCTCAATCCGGTAAGCAGAAGTAACTTCGTTGCAATTTGAGTAATTTTACTTCCGCTATAGAGGGACAATGCTTGTAGGAAAGCGGGTAATTCATCGACATTCAGATGTGGGAAATGCTTGGCTTTCGGTGTTGCTAATGCGCCAGCCAGTTCCGCCGCTGGATTATATTCCGCTCTTCCCGTGACAATTGCATATCTGAAAACTTGGTTACATGCCTGTCTGATCTTTTTCAGCTTATCGAGAACTCCACGCTGTTCCATTTTGCGCAGGACGGTGAGCATGTCTAATGGCTTGATATCAGTGATGGCGAGTTTGCCAATGAAAGGAAAAATATCTTTTGTGAAACCTTCTAAAAGGTCTTCTGCATATCCCTTTGACCAGTTAGGAACTTTATAGGCGTGCCATTCAAGGGCGATTTTTTCAAAGCTGTTACTTACGATGAGAGCTTTTTCTCTTTTTTCCTGCCTTTTAACCAGCCCCGGATCATCGTCATTTGCCAATATTTTCTTGGCATCTTCCCTTTTGTTTCTGGCTTCTGCCAAGGTTACGATAGGATAAGTGCCAAATGCCAATCGCTTCTCTTTACCCGCAAAGCGATATTTTAATCGCCAACATTTGGAACCATTCGGAAAAATTTCTAAGTACATGCCCCCACCATCGGAGAGTTTGTACGATTTGTCTTTGGGCTTAGCAGTGTCTATCTGTCTGGCTGTCAACTTCATGTGGGGGCATCCATTTTGATTGAACCTAACAATGCCCCCAATTATGCCCCCAGAGATCTATGGATTTCAACCTACCTGACTGGACTACAGAAGAACGAAAAACGGCTAACATCGCGTATTTACTGGGGTTTTGTGGACTTTGGAAGACGTTAAGATATGAATAGATGGTACGCCCTACGGATTCGAACCTGTGACCTACGGCTTAGAAGGACAAAAACTATTGATTTCACATGATTTCTTCTGATTTCATAAGGCTTCATCACTTTGATTTAATATGGATTTTATAGGTTGCGCGGTTTCATATAGTTGCATATCATTTCATCATAACTTGACCCGTTACTTGACCTGCAATGAAGGATATTTCCAATGGCTAGTACCTTATTGACTGACAGTAAAATTCGAGGCCTGAAACCCAAAAACTCAGCTTATTATACATGGCAAGCATCAGCAACACGAGGAACTGGCAGGCTAGGAGTCAAAACATACCCATCGGGGAGAAAGGTTTTTGTTTATCGTTATTTTAAGAATGGGAAAGAGAAGTTCATTAATCTAGGTGACTTTCCTGCTCTCTCCTTGGCGGAGGCATTATCTAAATCACGAGATGCTGCCGATAACGTTTCAGCCCCAGAAAAAGCCATCATAGAACACGCTACAATCGAGCAGCTATTTAAAGATTATATTTCTGACCAAAAACGCCGAGGAAAACGATCATACGACAAAACCGAATACAGGCTAAATCAAGTATTGGATAGCCAACATATTGATAGAAATGCTCCAGCCAAAGATATCACCCCAGACCACATTAAAAGAGTACTGGCGGAATTTATATCACGTGGTGCTGTTGCTGGCTCAAATAAGGCTCGTTCAAATCTTCATGCTGTATTTAATTTTGGTCTATTTGCTGACAATGACCCAGCCAAGCTGAACGAGAAAGTTATCTATGGGTTAGATCGAAACCCTGTGACCATCGTTCCGCGACAAGAAGATGCAGATAGAGCGCTGGATAGATTTTTATCGTGGGATGAAATGAGAGCCATTCTGGAATTATTCCAAGTTTCTCAGACAATATTTCCAATCAATCCAGATTACGGCCGATTACTGTTACTCTGTATTTTTACCGCTGGACAGCGCCCTTGGGAAATCATGACCAATACAAGAGATAACTGGGATAAAAAGAACAATACGCTAACAGTGCCACCCAATATATCAAAAAATAGTGATTACCATGTGATCCCATTATGTGAGTCCGCCACAAAAATATTAGAGCAACAAGCTAAACAATATCCTGACTCTGAATTCCTATTTCCCGGCAAGACCAAAGAAGGTCATTTGTTAACCGCTGAATATGGCAAGCAATTACGCAAGTTCTGTGACCGCTATGACTTCGAGAAGTTCACACCAAGAGATATCCGAAGAACGTTCAAAACATTAGCGGGAGATATGGGAGTAAGCTCCGAAATGAGAGACAGAGTACAGAACCACAAAAGACCCGGTGTCTCATCCAAGCACTATGACCGTTACGACTACCTGAAAGAAAAACGGGAAATTATAAAGCAATGGGAAAATAAATTACTCTCACTATAGGGCAGGAAGCTGCCCTTTGAAATCCAGACAGTAGTCTAACAAAATAGAGTTATTTGAATTAACTTAATCTTGATATTGCTAAATGAGCCAAATATTAATTTGTCCATTTCCAATTTAGGATGGATCTCACCGCAATATTGACCTCCATTTGAATAAATGGAGGTCATTTATATATTTAATGCAGGTGTATCATTTATTATTACGTTGTTTTTATTAAAAAAAGACAGAAAGTAAAAAACCTCATTGCTAAAAACAGTTTTTTGTGAGCAACATCATAAAATTAAAATGATCATGATTTTGTCAAAGCCATTATCTATTTTTTACTTTTATTTCATATCGTTACAAAAAAACATCTTTTATGGATAAATATTAAGTGGTTCTATACACTAATCACATACGCCATTTCAGAATATTATTTCTCAACGGCAATCATTTTAACTTTTTACACGGTCATTGTCGGAGTCCGTTTTTTATTTCACTTGATTTAATTTGGTCTTTACTCCTTCGTTATTTATTATTACCCCCATTTTGTTTATCACGGATCAACCGATATATTCGGACAACAGAGTCCCTGCAAATTATCGAAAAACAACGTATTACGCCCTTAATTAACAAATTTGTCGGAGACAATGTGCGTTAGATTTAAATCTTGTACCCGAATGTTATGGCCTGCGTTGCTATCAGGTGGGATAGCCTATTACATAACGTTCCATCATCTCAGGGAGACACACCATGTCAATAAAGAAGAACATCGATAAATTGAAGAAAGGACAAGCCCTTGTTCAGCAGGGGCAGGGCGCTATTCAGAAAGCGAAACAGGTTGCAGGAAAATTGGGCGGCGGCCTGTCAGGCACGGCCGGCTTAATACCGGGAGGTGGTTTTACCGGGGGAATAGGCGGAAGTTCAGGCAGCGGTATTTCAGGATCGGCGGGTTTAATTCCAGGCGGCGGCTTTGCTGGTGGGCAAGGATTGTCACAACGCGCAGCCGGGGGGCAGAATGCGGCCACCAAAGTGCTGGAAAAAGTCGGCCAGATGCTGATGGGCGGGCGTGACCCAAGTGGCCTGCAATTTACCCTGACCGCAGGCGGTTTACCGCCGCAGACGTTTGTCGTGACCGATTTCACCCTGAACGAAAGTTTTTCCCAGCCGTTTAGCCTGAGTGTGGGGCTGGCCAGTGCCGACCCGGCTATTGATTTTCCGGCAGTACTGGATCGCACCGCCACGCTGACCATTCTGCAAAACGCTGTCGAACAGCGCAGCGTCACCGGCATCGTCACCCGCTTTGAACAGGGCAACACCGGCCTGCACCAAACGACCTACCGGATGAGTATCCGCCCGGATCTGTGGCGCACCACCCTGAGACAGAACTCGCGCATTTTCCAGCAACAGGATATTGCTACCATCATTACTACCCTCCTGAAAGAACATAAAATCCGCGATGTGATCTTCAGCCTGCGCCACCCTCACCCGGCGCGCGAATTCTGCGTACAGTATCAGGAAAGCGACTTCGATTTCCTGCAACGGCTGACGGCCGAAGAAGGCATTTTCTACTTCTTCGAATGCAGTAACGGGCGCAACACGCTGGTCTTCGCCGACGACTGCGGTTCAGTGCCGCCGGGCATACGCCTGCCCTATCAGCCGGGAGAAAGCAGTACGCTGGGCGAACCGGCTGTCAACAGCCTGACCAGCAGCGCACAAATACGGCCGGCTCAGGTCCAGCTTAAGGATTACACCTTCAAGAACCCGGCGTGGCCGGCGGAATTTAGCCAGCAGATACGGGATGAAAATCTGCAACAGCTGTACTACGAGCACTACGATTACCCCGGCCGCTTCAAAGACGAAGCCCATGGCAAGGACTTTACCCGTTACCGGCTGGAGGCATTGCGCAGCGATGCAATGATGGGGCAGGGCAGCGGCAATGCGATAGCGCTACAGCCGGGTAAACTGTTTATCCTCACTAACCATCCACGGGCAGACCTGAACCAGTCATGGCAGACCGTTTCCACCAGTCACAGCGGCAGCCAGCCGGGTGCGCTGGAAACGGCAAGCGGCGGCGAGAGCGGTACCACGCTGCACAGCCACTTCTACTTTATCCGCCAGAATCAGAACTGGCGTCCGGCACTGCTGGCCAAACCGGTGATGGATGGCCCACAAATCGCTAAGGTGGTCGGCCCGGCCGGCGAAGAAATCTTCTGTGACCAATATGGGCGTGTACGCCTGCAATTTCCGTGGGATCGTTATGGCAAGAGCGACGATCAAAGCTCCTGCTGGATACGGGTCAGCCAGCCATGGGCAGGTCAGGGCTGGGGGATGCTGGCCATCCCGCGCATCGGCCAGGAAGTGGTGGTGGATTTCCTGCACGGCGACCCGGACCAGCCCATCGTCACCGGAAGAACCTACCATGCCAGCAATATCCCGCCGGGCAAACTGCCGGGCAGCAAAACCCAGATGGCACTGCGCTCCAAGACCCACAAGGGCGAGGGGTATAACGAACTGCTGTTTGAGGATGCCAAGGGCAGTGAGAAGCTGTCACTGCATGCTCAGAAAGACATGTACACCAAGGTGCTCAACAACCGCGATACCCATGTGATCGCCAACCACACCGAGACCGTGGAGAAAAACCAGATCATCAAGATCAATGAGAACAAAGAGGAAACGGTCACGCTCAACAGCACGGAAACGGTGAAGGAGATGCGTAAACTGATCACCGGCAAGAACTACATTATCGAGGTCGGTGCACACAAGGCAGAGACCATCACCAATACCCTTTCCATCACCACCGGCGATGTGATTGAACTGAAATGTGGCGCAAGCGTCCTGCGCATGGACAGCAGCGGCAAAATTACCCTCAAGGGCAGTGAGTTCAAATTTGAGGCCAGCGGCCCGGTACAAATCACGGGTAAAGATATCGACCTGAACTAGAAAGGACGGATTGAGATGGAATTTCGTAACCTGACTCCCTTTACGGTGATGAACTATGCCATGCTGGATGTGGAGGATGTGGAGCACCACGTGGCCGTGATGAAAATCGGCTACCAGTTACTGCCTGCCGGACAAGGGGAATACAGCGCTGAATTACTGCCCGCGCCGCCCCTGTATTTACAGGATGAATACCGGGGGCAGATGAATGCCTCGCAGGTGTTGCAGGAAAGTGACCTTGCCCCGTTTAAACCGCGCTGTGACGTGATTGTTAACGGCACGGCTTATGCCCCTGATGGCCGCCCCTGTACGGAGTTTCCTGTTCAGTTACAGGTTAAGAGCAAGCAGGGCCAGACCCTGCTCGACAAAACCCTGACTGTGACTGGTGAACGGGAATTTATCCGTGATGCTGGTGGTCATTGGCAACTGACTGATCCGAAACCCTTTACGACCCTGCCGCTGGATTATCGCTATGCCTATGGGGGCGAATGCAAAATTCAGGCGGACGATAAAGCGAGCGAACACCTTCAAGAAAGTGATCGTCTGACACCGGAACAACGCCAGCAACATCCAGACGGGGAAAAAGCCCCAGTTGCCCATGCCACCTGTGAAACCAATCCGCTGGGTACCGGATTTGTCACGCCGTGGTATGCCAACGCCAAACAACTGCCCCGCTACCCGGCCCCGCGCATTACCCGGCCGGATGCGCCGTTCACTGCGCAACATTTTTCTGCTCAACTGGCGGGTACCTTATCGCCCGATACCCCGGCCTGCCAGCCGCAAGGGTTGGGCTTTATCGGCCGTCCATGGCTGCCCCGCCGTCAGCTTGCCGGCACTTACGATGCCGACTGGCTGGCGCACCGCCATCCCTATCTGCCGAAAGATTTTGATTTTGGCTATTGGAACGGCGCACCAGTTGACCAACAGATCGACTGGCCGGAAACGGATATTGCCATCACGTTAAGCGGGCTGACACCTGATGGTGACCTGCATGTCACCCTGCCGGGGCACCGCCCGTTTATCCTGCTGCGGATGCACAACGGCATTCTGCTGCCTGTTCCTATGCGTATGGACACGTTAATTATCGACAGCGAGGCAAGGACGCTGCATATGACCTGCCGACTGAGCTTCAAAACCGCTCTGCCCGCACGGGTCGCTGAAGCGCGGTTTGAAATCAACCCGGATGCCCCGTTGCTCAAACTGGCACCACTGGAAGAGGAGAAAAAGGATGGCTGATAACCACATCGCCCGCACGGCGGGGAGCTGGATGATCGTCGGCATGTTGCCGGACGTGTGCAAAACCCCGATGGGATCTTCCACCCCGCCAATCCCCTATCCGGTCGTCGCAAAACTGGCAGACAGCTCAGTGCCGGAAAAAACTGTGCGCGCCAACGGCCAGCCAGTGGTGGTATTTGCCCGCAGCTTTGTGCCCACAACACTCGGCGACCAGCCGGGCGTGGCCAATGGTGTTAAGAGTGGCACGGTGGGCGCGAAGTGCCACCCACAGGAGCATACCAAGACAGTGCGGGCGGGCAATAAACTGGTCCTGCGTCACGGGGATAAATTCTGGATGAACGGAGCATAAGGACGGAAACCATGGCAGAAAACAACGGAGCCGGAACAGACAACAAAGCCGTAGACAAGGCAGAAGAACCGGCCAACACAAAGGATATTGTCCCCCCTAAACCGAATTCCCCGTTACCCCAAAAGGTTCGGGATGACAGTCCGACCGGGGAAGGCAATACAATCGGTAAAATTATCGGACAGGCACCACAGGCAACTAATCCTCCCCATGAGGCCAATACAGTGGTACTACCAGAAACTAAAGAAGAAAAAGGTGTTTGGGAGCAGATAAGAGATTACTTTGACACGGGCATGGTCAATTCTATAGATGCAGATGCAGAAGAACGTGCTGCCATATTGGAAATGACTGGACAGAAAAAAGCAGCAGAAAACCTACGTGCTGTGGCAGATAATACCCGCCAGAACGTCGATAAGTTTCGTGCGACTGATTTCGCTATCGGCGCAGCAAAACGTGCCAATAATCTGGCTGTCGATGCCGCAGAAGCGGTGACAAAATTGCAAGGGAATGCCTCTGCGTTGGACGCCCAAGCCCGTGCTGCTGAACTGGAAGCTTTCGGGCAGAAACGCCCCGCCGAAAGTGTACGCAACACGGGTACCGCCATATCTCAAAATATCCAAGAATTTAATCTGGACTCAAAACGAAAAAGTTTTGATAACCCGATGCAGAAAGGCGGGGAAATGGCATTTGATACCGGTATGACTGTATCTTTGGTGGGCGAAATACCCAGTATACTTAAAGGCATTGGCTCCTTTTTAAAACTCGGTAAACAGGCCACCAAACAAGAAGTTAAAATCACGGCGAAAACTGAAACGCAGGCTGCGGGGGACACTAAAGGTGCCAGTATTGAGGGGAAATCGACAGAGACAGCAGAGACAGCCGCCCCCACCAAACCCCAAAACAACAAACAAGATCCCGTTGACAACAAGTCCAATAGCAAAGAAGGGCAAAATAACAACAAAACCACGCCAGAAGGTGATCCTGTCGATATGGCCACCGGGGACTTCCTGCAAGTCTGGCCGGTTATCGTCATTCCCGGATTGTTACCCATCACCCTGACCCGCACCTATCGTTCCACCGCTAAGTTCAGCGGCCTGTTTGGATCGAAATGGGCGGATGACTGGTCACGTCAGTTGGAACTGGCCGATGGTAAGGTAAATTTTACTGATGCCGACGGCGTGATTTACGATTTCAGCACGCCGGATAACACGGTGCTCGCCCGTAACCAGCATATTCCTCATTACGTGCTGACGGGGGAACTGAATGGCGAATTGCAACTAACTGATCGCCGCGCCCAGCTTAGCTACCATTTCAACCAAGCTGTCGGCAATATCCGCAGACTGTCCGCGATCACCGATCGCCGTCAGAACACAATTCAGTTTATCTACGATAAACAGTCGCAACTGATTGAAGTCACACGCACGGATGGTTTCCGGCTGGTGTTGGGCTATCAGGGCCAGCAACTCCAGACAGTGGATTATCTTGAACCACAGAAACAGCAGCGGTTAGTGACCTGTCACTATGATCCGCAAGGCTACCTGCATGAATGTGACGCCTTCCAGCACAACCACTTGTGGCATGAATATGATGTGCAGGGGTGGATGATCCGCTGGCACGACACTGACCAGACCGATTTAAGCCTGACTTATGATGAACAAGGACGCGTACTCAGCACAACTTCCCCCAGCGGTTATTGGTGTGACCATTTCCACTATGATGATCAGGCACGCATCACTACCTATCGGGATGGTGAAGGCGGTGAAACCCAATACCATTACGATCACAATGGGTTGATTGTCCGTGAAGTCGATCCATTAGGGCGGATCACCCGCCGCCAATGGCGCTATAGCCAGATTGTCTGGGAAGCCGATCCGGCTGGCGGGATAACCACTTTCGGTTACAACCCTGACGGGGCGCTGACCGAAGTGAAACTGCCGACGGGCGACACCTTTGCTTATGGTTATGACGAACACGGCCAGCTCACTGAAAGTTGGCTTCCGACCGGCGAACGC
>NZ_JAQRFJ010000087.1:0-9913 GCF_028599065.1 Xenorhabdus sp. PR6a
TCTCGATTATCCACTGTAAACACAGACAAATTCCATACTATAATGCACCTCGGAATTACATTCTTTCTCCCAACGATAAATGGTTAGCCAGAGCCTAATATGAATTTCTTCTCTTTTGAGTTTCTTGGATCGTTTGTTATTCTGCTGGTTGTCTATTGGCTTTTACAAAAAGCGCCCAGGCTACAGAATGGCGTGTTAATTTTAGTGAGTTATTTATTTGTATTCTCTTTTGCCGCAAAGTTCGCCTACATTTTATTCGCCTATACCCTGTTTATTTACTTTTTGGCGAATATTCTCAGCCATTATTTATCCAACAAGGTCATATTTACGCTACTGATATTCGGGCTCCTCGGCTGTTTCACGGCTTTCAAATATTATTCTTTTTTCCAAGAAGCCATTCAGCAAACATTCGCCAATGTGGGAATTAACGTAGAGCTGCCGGTACTGGAATTGCTCATGCCGCTGGGACTGTCATTCTATGCATTCCATTCTGTCAGTTATGTCGTCTCGGTGTGCAAGAAAGAGAAACCCGCCGCACCACTGCCTGATGTCATTTTGTATCTTTGCTTTTTTCCCAGCATCGTCGCCGGCCCGATTAATCGAGCCAAAGATTTGCTGCCACAGATTCAGGCATCATCCAGAATGATATTGGCGCCATTGAAAGCGCTGTTATTGATTGCACTCGCCATCACAAAACTCTTTTTGCTCAGTGCTACGCTCTCTGAATATTGGGTGAATCCCGTCTTTGAAGATCCAACTAGCCATCATGCCGGGCAAATTCTGGTGGCAATTTATGCTTATGCCTGGAATATCTACTTTAACTTTTCCGGCTATACCGACCTGGTGACAGGCATCGCCCTGCTATTAGGCTTCAACGTACCACGCAATTTCGATGCGCCCTATCTGGCTGAAAATTTACAGGTCTTTTGGCGACGCTGGCATATCAGCCTGTCAACATTTATCCGTGATTATGTCTATATTCCCTTGGGTGGTAACCAAAAAGGCACATTCCGCAAGAATCTGAATCTGTTCATCGCTATGGTCATTTCTGGCCTATGGCACGGCTCCGGGTTGAGTTTTATTATTTGGGGTGCTATTCATGGATTGGGGTTAATTTTGCAAAATATTAAAAATGCCCTGTTTCCTGCGGCGAAGAACCACAATAAGTCACAAGCCAAGCATCCCATTACCTTATTTTTATCCCGCGTGGCGACCTTTCATTTTGTCTGCTTTGCCTGGGTCTTTTTCCGTAGCCCGACATTGAATGATGCTCTGGCAGTATTAAATCAACTGTTCTCTGGCGAAATATTCGCATCCCTGTTATCCAGCGCTTCTCTATTAATCGTTTTCTGGGGGTTCTTTATTATCTATCCCTGGTTGGTGGATCTCAGAAACCAAATTGAAAAAAATCATGGCCTGATTTTCTGGGTTTATTATCCCATTCCTTTAGCCCTGATCCTTACTTTGGTCTTTATTTTGTCACCTTCAGGAATGCCGGGATTTATCTATGCTAACTTCTGAATTTATATTTAATCTTAAAAAAACTGGACAAGTGATTGGTATCGTGGCTTTGACCAGTTTACTGCTCATCTGGCTGAATCAGCGTTCGCTGGATAACTTCTGGCAGCAGAAATATCACCGCAATAGCCCTTGGACATCTCTCAAGGGAAAACCATTGTGGGATTTGGGGAATAATGTACAACAAGGTGCGATTGCGGCCAGTAAGACTTTTATGGCATATGCAAAGGGCAAATATCAGGATAACCCATCATCTCCCATTAATATCGATAATAGTCGGGCACTGTTTCCCGCTGATTTTCAGGTTGGTCTGCGCTTTCTGGAAGGATATGTGTATCCGATAGAAAATCTCTCTTTTACCTTTCCTGAGTTACTGAATAACGATATTAAGCTCACTCAGTCTGCTTTATTGCCAAATAAATCAGTACAAAATCCGGTGGTTGAAATTATTCAGAAAACCCACGTCAATCTGGATATAAAAGATAAGGTGTTATTTGCCGGTGATTCGATGATGCAAGGCGTTGCCCCACATTTAAAACGCCGGCTATTTCAGGAGTATGGCATTTCCAGTATTAATTTAAGTAAGCAGAGTACCGGATTGTCTTATCCGGGTTTCTTCGATTGGCCAAAAACCATCAACGACGCATTGAGAACCCACCCTGATATTAAGTTGATCATCATATTTTTAGGCCCGAATGATCCGTGGGATATGCCTTCTGGACACGGAGGCCCTTATTTGAAATTCGCCAGTGAAAATTGGGAGAATCTTTATCGCCAAAGAATTGAAACTATCTTAAATGACGCGCGCCAACGTCAGGTCGATGTTATTTGGGTTGGGCCGCCGAATATGCGCCAGAAAAAACTCTCCAGCAGTATGGCTTACCTCAATAAACTGTATCAGACAGAGGTTGAAAAAAAAGGAGAGATCTATGTTGCGGTTAATAATATGTTCAAATATCAGTCAGATAATTATTCAGATTATATTGGCGATGGCAGCAGTACCCTTAAACTCCGCAGCGGAGACGGTATTCATTTCAGTTTGAAAGGACAGCAAGCCATTGCGGATTATCTATTTTCATTGATCACATTTATTCAGGAGCCAGTTAAAGAAGATGCAACCATTTAGCCTGTTCCGTGGATTTTATCGAATAGTGGGTGCAGGTCTGGCGATTGCGCTTTTAGCCAGCCTGTTATCGTGCAAAGGGGAAAAATCCAAGCCACTATCGGAACGCCAAACCGCCCAAATGCACCGCCAACAACAATTGACCAATTTTGGTGATCCCAATTTCGCGCTATTGGCGGATAAACTGCGTCACAGCGATATCCGCCAGCTCCATGTTGTCCAGTTGGGTGATTCGCACACAGCGGCCGATTTCTTTACCGGTAAGTTGCGCAGTTTATTGCAGAACCATTATGGCGATGCCGGCCCCGGTTTTATTTCCCCCATGAGCATTCCCGGCCAGCGTAATGCCTTAGTGCAATTTGCCGGGGATAAAACCGGCTGGTGGCTTTCCAGCAGCCGCAAAGATAATCGGGCGGATTATCCGTTGGGGGGATTTATTGCTATCCCGGAAAAAGCCAACAGTTCGTTACAACTTAATTCTTCCTCTGCCCGTGACAAGTATTGGCTGAGTGCGCTCTATCAATCCCACGAACTAGCGCAAATCAAAACCTCATTTGCCACCATAGACTTACCGTCAACACAAAGTGAATGGCATTTCTCCCCAGAGCAGAGTGTCCGTTTCCCCATCCATCTTTATCCGCAAGATACGCAGTTGAAAATCGGCGGTTGGCTGGTAAGGCGGCAAAATCCGGGGGTGATGTTATCCGCATTGGGAATTAATGGTGCCACCATCAATATGCTGGATAAGTGGCAACCACAATGGATTGAAACGCTGGCTCAGATGAAACCGGATATGGTGATCCTCGCCTATGGCACTAATGAAGCCTTTAACGATTCGCTGGATTTAGCCGCTTATCAAAACGATCTGACCGCCAAAGTACAAGCGATCCGCAAGGCAATACCGCAAGCAGTTATCCTGCTGATTGGGCCGAATGATTCGCTGAAAAATAAGACTGCGACGAGCTGCGAAGAACAGCAACCTGCCCTGCTCGATAACGTGATTCAGGTTCAACAAACCGTTGCCAAAAAACAGCGCACCCTGTTCTGGAACTGGCGCGAATATATGGGTGGGCCATGTTCAGTCCGGGGATGGGAACAGCAAGACCTCGCACGTCCTGACTATGTTCACCTCTCTGCTGCCGGTTATGAACACAGTGCCGAAGCGCTTTATCAGCAGCTTATGGCGTTGTTAATGCACTATAGTGAATGAAATTCCAACAAGGGATCGATATGTCTTATCAAATTCTGACAACAATCGCGGCCAGTACCACCGATTTGAAACGCAATCCAATAGGAACGGTTGCGGATGGCGAAAACGGTGCCGTTGCCATCTTAGACCACAATGAACTTACAGAAGATGTCGAATTAAATCGCATTGTAGATGAACGCATGAAAGCCCCTGAATTTGTGAGCGTTAATCTCGATGACTTATAGTCTGAAATTACGCGCTTCTGGCTATCGCTTAGTCTATGAATTTAATGATAATCAAAAAAAGAAGCATGTCGGGAATGCCACATGCTTCTTTTATATTTTAAATATAGTCGGTTAGCTTATACCTGAAGCGCTAACAAGACATGCTCTGGATCACGTTCAATGGCACGTAAAAGCGCTTTTGCTGGTCCCGTAGGCTGACGGCGTCCTTGTTCCCAATTCCTCAATGTATCAACATTCACTGAAATCAATTTTGCAAATCCAGTCTGGGACAATCCCGTCAATTGACGAATGTGCTTTACCTGTACAGCAATTACGTGCGTTTCGCGAGAGGGTTCGCGAATACCATCAATAATTTCATTCATTTGCGTCATGCTTTCAGTCAGACGCTCAAACAATTTTGCATCCATCTACCACCTCTCATTGAGACTACGTAATATTTTTTTCTCTTTTTCCGTTAAATTATCTTTGATCCCTTTTTTATAGATTAGCAATAATCTGATTTGTGAATCAGATAATTTGTAGTAATAAATGATTCTCACACCACCACGTTTTCCTGTTCCAACTGACTGATAGCTTAATGATAGAAACAACAACCTTATGTTGAAAATATATTGAGAAATAGAAAAATTGATGAAAAAAAACGCCTTAATCAAGCAGTAAGGCGTTGTTAGAAATATCTTAAAAAGGCTTCACAACATGGCGAAATAGATCATGCCAACAATCGCGCCGGTTGTGCCAAGGATGGTTTCCATGATCGTCCAGGTTTTCAGGGTCTGTGCCTCTGTTGCACCGGTAAATTTACCGAACAGCCAGAAACCAGAATCATTCACATGGCTAAGTACCAAAGAACCGCCGGCAATACACACTGACAACGCGGCCATTTGCGCACCGGAATAGCCCAGTTCGCTAATCACCGGCAGAACCAACCCGACCGTGGTCAAACACGCAACCGTTGCCGAACCCTGAATCACCCGCACCGCCCCCGACAGAATAAAACAGGCCAGCGCAATGGGCAGACCAGCCCCGACCAACGCATTCCCCAATGCCGGCCCAACCCCTGAATCCACCAGCACTTGTTTAAAGACGCCACCTGCTCCCGTGACCAGCAAAATAATCCCCGCCGGTTGAATCGCTTCGGAACAAATATCCATGACTTTTTCTTTGCTCATGCCACGACGGATCGCCAAACCGTAAATCGCCACCAGACACGCAATTAAAATCGCAGTAAAAGGATGGCCGATAAATTCCAGCCACGGGTATAGCGTGGATTGTTGATCAACAAAACGCGCACCAATGGTTTTCAGACCCACCAACACCAATGGGAACAGGACTAACGCCAAGCTCAAACCCAAAGAGGGCATCTGATTTTTGCCAATACAGGGGGTACCCAGATCCTTGGGCAAATCCAGCGTCACATATTTACTGATAAGATTGCCGTACATCGGGCCAGCCAATAACATGCCAGGCACAGCCGCACTCAAGCCAATCAGGATCATCCAGCCAAAGTCAGCCCCCATCTGAGAAGCCAGCATCATCGGAGTCGGTCCCGGAACCAAAAATGCAGCCGCGGCGGCAACACCGGCAAACAGTGGGATCGCCAGTTTCACCACATTACCACGGGTGCGGCGCGCAACCGCAAATACCACGCCAATCAACAACACCACAGCCACGTCAAAAAACAGTGGCAGTGCACAGATAAGACCGGCAATCCCTAATGCGTAGTTCGCCCGCTTTTCACCAAAACAACCCAACAGTTTCACGGCAATCTGGTCTAACGCCCCGGTTTCATGCAGGATCTTGCCAAACATCGCACCAAGAGCCACAACAACCGCAAGGAAGCCCAACGTCCCTGCCATACCGTCCTGTATGGTTTGCGTGATTTTCTCCAATGGCATTCCAGAAAAAACCCCCGCGCCCACGGAAACCAGCATCAGGGCAATAAAAGCGTGCATTCTGGCTTTCATCACCAGAAACAATAACAGGAGAACCGAGCCGACGGCGGTCAGAACCAGAGTGACAGTACTCATGAATGCTCCTCGCTAATACGATCAATGGATTGAATATGTTCAATAACGTTAATTGCATTTTTGATGACGTCATCAAGAGCAGGTTGGATATCAATGTGATGGACATCGGTTTCGTCATTGGCCGGTTCTTCCAGTGTCTCAAATTGCGAGATCAGCATTTGCGGTTTGAAGAAGTGCCCTTTGCGCGCTTTCAGGCGGCTTTCAATTAAGTCAAAATCGCCTTTCATATAGAGAAATGACAGGTGGTTATTGCCCTCACGCAACCTATCCCGATAACTTTTTTTCAAAGCAGAGCACACGAGCAGAGAGGTGTGATTGGTACGCTGCATGGCAAAAATGGCGTCATTGAGTGCCTTCAGCCACGGCTGACGGTCATCATCATTTAAGGCGTGGCCCTGTGCCATTTTGTTAATGTTGGCACGGGGATGCAGGAAATCCCCATCCAGAAACGCCGCCCCCAATTCACGGGCAACACCATTGGCAACCGCGGATTTACCGCTGCCGGATACTCCCATCAATACAAAAACATGGTTTGGTTGTTGGATATCACTCATATCAAACTCCTTTATACGGATCTTTCTGCTTAGATATCCATTTGACTTATCTGCAAAATTTTTGCCATGAAATAATACCTACAAAATGTTACCGGTAACTTATTATCGGTAACATTAACAGCAGTACAGGATGGTGGGCAATCAATCAGGATCGCCAGAAAAGGAAAATGTGAGGCTTATCGCAATTGAAGATGGGAAATCATCATGTTGAGCTACAAAAATTAAACACTTTTATCTGCTAAACATTTTTTCATTTGTTAAACACTCTCGCCCAATGAAAGAGTAAATCCAACATCGATCAGCGTTTGCTCCAGTTTTTCTCCTTTCAAACGGGCAAGCAGGGATTCCGCAGCCTTGCGGCCGATGAGATCACGAGGCGTCAGCACACTGGCAAGTTTGGGCGTCATGACCTGACCGATATCATGGCCATGAAAGCCGGCTACCGCGATTTCTTCCGGTACTTTAATTCCTTGGCGCTGGCACTCAAAAATCGCCCCGATGGCAATATCGTCATTCGTACAAAACAGGCCATCAACTTCGGGATATTTCTGGCAGGACTCTTGCAAAAGCTGTGCTCCCAATGAATAGGAGGAACTAACGGGCGTCATCATTTTTCTCGCTTGCAGTCCGGCACTGTGCATTGCCATTTCAAACCCTTGCAAACGGATCAACGTCCGTTCATCCTGCCGTGCACCAAGATAAATGATATTCTTGCAGCCACGTTCGATCATCGCCAGCGTCATCTGACGCGCCGCGTCAAAATTATCGATCCCAACAGCAATATCCAGGCAAGGCGACACACTGTCCATCAATTCAACAACGGGAATGCCGACGGTCTGCAATACTTTCAACGTCTTAGGTGTGTGCGTGCGCTCCGCCAAAATCAGTCCATCAATATTGTAAGAAAGCAGGGAGAGCAAACGCTCTTCTTCTTTCTGGGCTGAATAACCATAGTGGGCAAGCATGGTCTGATAGCCGTTGCGATCCGTCACATGCTCGATGCCACGAATCACTTCGGCAAACACCTGATTGGTCAATGAAGGGAGCAAAACACCGATTGTGCGACTGGTGGAATTGGAAAGAATATCTGGCACGCGATTGGGAATGTAACTCAGTTGATCCACCGCTTCCGCTATTCGTTTTCCCAATGCCTCAGAAACCTGATCGGGATGACGTAAAAAACGGCTGACCGTCATTTTGGTGACCCCAACGAGGTCTGCAACATCTTGTAAAGCTGGGCGTTTTTTCTTCATTTTTAATGTAATACGATCAGTTATTGATAGGCACAAATGAATAACCTGCGGTTTTAACACATTTATACCTCATTACAACACGCTTTTGAGTGAAAAATGCCAATATACTCGCATCTTATTGATCAGCAAGGTCTGAAATTGTGATGAGTCACACGCGTCTGTCACTAACTCTGTGCCTTTGCTGCGCTCTCCTTTTATTCCTGCAACATTTTGTTGGTCTGGTCGATATGGATCAAATGTGACCTGCGTTACAAAGGCTAATTCGAGAAAAAAATTTGCCTGATTTATAGGCGGAAAAGATGGTAGAATTTTTTCGCCCTAAAAAGGGATTGTAAAACAGTGGGATAAAATTGGTGTGTTCCCCGTGAGTGCGGGGATAAACCGCGCTCTGGCTAGCTGGGAGTCATGCAAGCCCTGTGTTCCCCGTGAGTGCGGGGATAAACCGACCTGCAATGGGCGTGGCGAGGTGAGTCATTCGTGTTCCCCGTGAGTGCGGGGATAAACCGAAATCTGTCGTATTTTCCGCGTACCGCTGCATGTGTTCCCCGTGAGTGCGGGGATAAACCGCGATGCAGACCACCGTGGACCCTGACGGCGGTGTGTTCCCCGTGAGTGCGGGGATAAACCGGCTTGTGTTGCCATTTTAACCAGACTTTTAACGTGTGTTCCCCGTGAGTGCGGGGATAAACCGGATAAGCATCGTGACTACAGCATTAACTTTCAGTGTTCCCCGTGAGTGCGGGGATAAACCGGCCTCGGCAATGGGCATGGCGGGTTCGTTTGCGTGTTCCCCGTGAGTGCGGGGATAAACCGCATCTAGTAATCGGATAAATTCCTCTCTACTTGTGTTCCCCGTGAGTGCGGGGATAAACCGGTTCTGAACGGCCGACAAACCGATGTGCCGGGGTGTTCCCCGTGAGTGCGGGGATAAACCGGTCGAAACACAGGCAACGGATGCACAGGGTATGTGTTCCCCGTGAGTGCGGGGATAAACCGGATATTGATACCAATATGGAAATTATCTTTCAGTGTTCCCCGTGAGTGCGGGGATAAACCGCGAGACATAAACTCCCCTTATGATCTGTCAGAGTGTTCCCCGTGAGTGCGGGGATAAACCGGGTAAGGCGTTTGATGATTGTCTGAATGTTGCCGTGTTCCCCGTGAGTGCGGGGATAAACCGGACTTGTCGCGGGATTTGGATCTGCTCAGCAAGTGTTCCCCGTGAGTGCGGGGATAAACCGACGCCGAACCGGTCTTCACCCCCAACGACACAGTGTTCCCCGTGAGTGCGGGGATAAACCGCCTGAGCAGATCCGCGCGGCGATGCCCGGGACGTGTTCCCCGTGAGTGCGGGGATAAACCGTGAAAATTTCGGATGCAGACATGAGCGACTGAGTGTTCCCCGTGAGTGCGGGGATAAACCGATGAAGTGGTGATGCGGGCGGAGTGTAACGTGGTGTTCCCCGTGAGTGCGGGGATAAACCGCCTGAGTTAACCGATGGTGACGGCTTAAGTGTGTGTTCCCCGTGAGTGCGGGGATAAACCGCAGTTCTCCGATAGGGCGGAACCCTAACAAAAGTGTTCCCCGTGAGTGCGGGGATAAACCGGTCGTGATCAGGATCGCCCCGTCCGGGAAGAAGTGTTCCCCGTGAGTGCGGGGATAAACCGCATCCCCATGATGCGTTTAACATAGTCTTGAGGTGTTCCCCGTGAGTGCGGGGATAAACCGACAGCAGGCCGCCCCCCGCCAGTCCGACCAGCGTGTTCCCCGTGAGTGCGGGGATAAACCGCTGACACCGTTTGTCGGGGTATTTGACCATAGCGTGTTCCCCGTGAGTGCGGGGATAAACCGCCCGCATCTGTGCGTTATTCGTCTGACTGAAAGTGTTCCCCGTGAGTGCGGGGATAAACCGACGCCTTTGAAGCCATGCAGCAGGCTTACGATGTGTTCCCCGTGAGTGCGGGGATAAACCGGTGTCTGAACCTTCCAGCTCCGCTTCGGTG
>NZ_JAQRFJ010000088.1:0-9177 GCF_028599065.1 Xenorhabdus sp. PR6a
AAAAAAACAGGATAACGAGCAGGCTATTCTGCGGTTCCTGAAAGATGAAATCTATTCAACGGCTGAAATCCTGAGCAGGGTACTGAATTATACGGCGACCAGTACCGTGTACACGGCGTTAAACCGAATGTGTGCTAAGGGATTGCTGAGTACCGAAAAAGTGGATTTAGGCGGTTACAGACCGTTTAACGTGTATGGCATTACGCAGCATGGGGCTGTCATGGTCTTGGATGACCATGACGACCCGTTTAAGCTGAAAGCGTTTGAACCGTCAAAAATCACACTCAGCACGCTGGAACACCGATTTGATGTGCAGCGGTTAAGCCTTGTCGCCAGACATCACGGGTATCAATGGAAACCGACCAGCAATCTCAAGCTGGAAAAAGGGCAAAAATACCCTGACGGCCTGATGCGCAAGGACGGGAACATCTGGGCGGTGGAAGTGGAGCGGGTGGCTAAGTCCCCGAAACGCTACCGCGACATCGTCGAAATCTATCTGAATCAGATAACCGTGAATCATTGGGCGGGTGTGGTGTATCTGTTCCCCGATCCGCAGTTACGGGACAGGGTTAAACGCATATTTTACGCCGTTGATGCTGCCTCGATTGGCGGGCGTCTACAGTCCTTATCGCCTGACATTACAGACCGTTTTTTTGACTTTAAAACTTATGAGGAATTTGCCCGCGAGTGATATGTATTATTTTTTATACGGTGGTGATTATGTGCATTCTGTCATTTGATCAAACCCTACCGCCTCGCCTTCGCTCGTTGGTCAACAGCGACCCGCCACCCAAAAACAAGTTTTGAATGACGGGTCGCTGTTTTCGTTGTCGCATTCATTTGATTTTATTATTGAATGTTTTTAATTATCCCGTTAACCTGATAACGCTATCGGCAAAATCCGATAGTCAAGGGGTCGCAGCCTTGAGATTCATCAATACTGGTAACGTTATCTGTTTGCCAGTGTGCCTGTTTTTGCCTCTCAATGGCGATTCAGGCAGGGGAGACTATTGTCTCGCTGGTTTGATGAATCCCAGTACTGCGAACCCTGTTTGAGTCGCCACCATAAAATTAGAGAAAGCAAAAATGAAAATAATCCTCTGGTGTTCCTCTGTACATTTAACTGTTTTACCTTATCGAATAGAGGTAAAACATGGCTAAACTCTTTACTTACCAAACCTCAAAAAATGCCTACGCACTGGCACGAGATGCCACTGATTTGATTAAATGTGCAGAGTATCTCTGCCGAAAAGATGACATACATGAGAATGTGCGACATCTCCATAGCTGTATCTACGCCACCATGAAAAAAATACGTAAGTTAAGCCGATTACTGGAAACTTATGAGGTGAATGAGGTCACAAACACACACTAATAACACCAATTAAATATCGATTTAACTTACTGTTTTACTTATTTAAGTAGTTAATTCGGTAATCTGAAATAGCTATCAGTTAAAATTGAGAGCAAGGGGTCGCAGCCCTGAGATTCATCAGCACAGGTAAAACAAGTTTTACCTGTGTGTCTGTTTTCACCTTTTATCTATGGTGGTTCAAACAGGAGAGGTAATGACTCACCGGTTAAACACTCCCGGTACTGCGAACCCTATTTGAATCGCCACCAATAACATGAGGTGAAACAGATATGAATGCGAACCAAGACTGGCATCCTGCCGATATTATTGCCGCCTTACGTAAACAAGGAACTACCTTAGCAGCAATCTCCCGTAAAGCAGGGTTAAGTTCATCCACATTAGCCAATACCCTGATCCGACCTTGGCCAAAAGGTGAATGGATAATTGCCGACTACCTCAAGCTTCATCCCTCCCAAATTTGGCCCAGTCGCTATTTCGATAACACTGGTAGCCTGATAGAACGCAAGCCCCGAAATAAATCATGACAATGAAGTCTTGATAAGTCACTTACAGATTGTTTGTCTAAAGCCTGCCGATATTTATTACTGGCTTCATTGGGTTAAGTTTTGTCTAACATCAGACAGGCCACACCCTTGGATATGATTTTTACTGGCGTCACTTGGATTTTACCAAGTGACGCCACAAATGGGGATTAACACGACAAAATTTTGGACAGTTCCGGCTCGTACCCCTGAGATCAGCTATTCACGACTTAATTTAATGGCGTATAATCAGCACAAGTCAATCTTCTGGCACAACCAGCAGAAAAACCTTTGGAGCATGACAATGAACAACACAACCCACTATGAAAACGCCAACTTCCTGCGTGAACTGGCGGAGAATCTGCCTCGGATCATGCCCTGCGCCAACGCAACCCGAAATGCGGAACTTCTGCAACGACTGGCTAACGAGGAACTGGCACAGGCTGAGTATGAAGAACGGGTAAGAGCCAAAGTTGCGATCGCACGTGCTGACAGTCGCTCAGGCATCACTACCGAACAACTTCGCCAACAGTTACAAAATCGTTATCAGGCGTTACGTGATGACGTATGACGTCGAATGGAAACAGGGAGCTATCGAAGACGTCATGGCGCTTTTTGACTATATCGCGGAAAACTCATCACTCTGGGATGCCAGAAACGTAACGGATCGCCTCCTGAACTCGACAGACAAACTGGCAGAATTTCCCCGTCTGTACGAAGTTGATTCACGCTATGGTGAAGATGTACGCCGCATAAGTTTGGTAGGGCAACATGTGCTTTACGAGGTAGACGATCAGGCTAAACAGGTTAGTATACTGGCAGTCGTTGGTCAGAGACAGGATCCCTACTCAATACGCTAATTCGGCATCATTATTTGCAGTCATCTTAGAAACAGATTTTAATCTTATTCCTTTTTGCAGGTGTTTTTAACGTACCTAACGGGTATTTTTAGTGACTAACCTCACCCGTTTAACATAATGAATTATGGGTATCTTAACGTATAGATAAGATAATTTTTTCATTTTTAATATTTTGTTTTGAGTGATTTTTGTAATATCATGCTTTTTTAAATTAAATTATATAGGATATAGTGATGGCGAATATTATTTATCTTAAGTTACAAGGGAAAAAACAGGGGTTAATCTCTGGAGGGTGTTCTACTGTAGATTCTATAGGGAATAAATATCAAAAAGGGCATGAAGACGAAATATTGGTTAATGAATTATCTTCTAATTTATCAATGCAACAAAATGTGAATTTTCAGCCTATAGATATACGTAAACCTATCGATAAATCATCGCCTCTATTATCACAGGCGTTAACATCAAATGAAATATTAACCTGTGAGTTTTTCTTTTATCGAACTGCGATGAATGGTGGTCTTGAATTATATTATAAAATTAAGTTAACCGAAGCATCGTTGGTAAATATCAATTTCTTTTGCCCAAACTCCATAACACATAATGATGCACAACCAGAGGAATCACTATCCATTAAATTTAAATCCATTACGTGGGAGCATGTAACTGCCGGAACCAGCTCTTATAGTATATGGGATGAGAGGGTATACTAATGATAATAATGCCAACAATGGAACAATTTGATTATTATGGTGATGAATTAATTAAATTATCCAGATATTCAACAGCTTATTTATTGGATGATGTTGAATCTAAGCGTGAATATTTATATGAAATTAGTCAAGTGGTTAGATTAATAAGGCGTGATTATCAAATTGCCTTATATAACTATAATCAAGGTCGTCATGAGCACTGGGCTGACATGAAAAGATGCATAGCCGAAATAAGAAGGGAATTGGATGCTGAAAGGTATGGTTATGAACAAGGAAGAAGAAAAGATAGGAAAACATATTTAAATACCCAAGAATACTCAGGAAAAGGATTTCTATATTATGGTAAAAATGGGTTAAAAGTTGTTGGAGGTATTGTGCAGCTTGGAGCTGGAATTATGGCTTTTGGCACAAGGGGAGGGTGGATAAGAGGCATGGAGTCTAAAGGCATGGGAGTTCTAGCTATAGCCACAGGGGTTGGCGACGCAGTGGAAGGGGCAAGCAATATCATGTATGAATGGACAGATGGCTATATAAATCCAAATAATCCAACTAAGTTTTTTACAGAAAAGGGTTTTTCTTTTTTTGGTGCTGATGAGGGTACTGGGGAATTTGCGTATGATATGGTAAACTTTGGCGTTGGTATTTATTTTGGGTTTACAGCTTTTGCTAAATATGATCCTTCAAAAAGAATTATAAACTTACCTGTGAAAACAAAAAGTGGTCTTGAAAAAGTACCACTTTTACATAAATTATTCACTGAAAAGGGGGGGGTTAGGTTATTCAGGCATATGGAGAATGATTATAAAAGAAAAATGTTTACCAGTGGTAAAGCGGTGCTTACTTATAAAGCTAGTAATGCGGCAATTAAAGCATATTTGCTGTTAGATAAATATTTTCTTAATGAGGAAGATGAAAGTAACTGAAAAAGTAAATTATTTTCGCCTTTAAGTATAGAAGAAAACTAAATTTTCTATCTAAGGATATTACTATGGATAGAAGTATTATAGAAGAAAAATATATGAATGCATAAATGAAAAACATCGCAACAGGATTATTATTAGTTGAGTATATGCTTACGAAATAAAGTAATATGATTATGGTGTTGAGTGTGAATACTGTTGATAGATTCCAGCGAAACAAATCACTAAGCCACTCATCATATTTGTCCATTGACTCGTGCTCTCTTTTGTATGCATTTTTTAAAGAATTAATGTCTTTTTTTGACAATTTACTTAATAGATAAATGTTATTTTTCTTCATGGTGTTTCTCTTGTTTATGGGTGATAATGTTTTTATCACCCAGTGTAAATTTTCATTATCAAGCTAGTTTTAGTTGTATTTTCTCATAAGGTGAATCTTTATCCTCTTCTGAGAAATTAGTGTTTATTTTTTCTATAAATGCATTTTGAAATTTAAATTCATGGGTTATTTTATCATCAATGCACTGAAAAATTTTCAATTCTAAACTTTCATTTTTATCAATAGCATTAAGTAATAAAGGTGATGCACCATCTACGTTTTTTTCTAAAATGATTTTGTCTATATGACTTAAACCATCAATGCCTTTTGATAACTCAAGGGAGTGGAGCTGTATTTTATCTTTATGAGCATCATTTTCTGAACAGTTTTTCGATAACAATCCTTGTTCTGCCCCTGAGATTTCCATGTAAGTAGTATACTGCATTAGTATTTCCTCTTTAATTGTTAATTAATCCCAAGTAAGCCATTTTATTTGAAAATAGGCAATGAAAAGCTAATGCAATAACAGGGTTTCTGTAAATTTACATAATGAATCGTCTCAGAAAATGGGAATTTAAAGTCCGTCAGGCAGTGAACTTTGTCACTGTTCACCGTCTGATGATTAGACAAAATGATTATTGCAGAGTAATTTTAGACTATAAACACATACGCCCCCGAAATTGTGTATCAACTTGGCGGAAGACTCACAATTCACGAGGGCGCAGGCTCAAAACTTAAAAAGAGTTTAGCATATGTACAGACAGAAACAACACCCCGCCATAAGCTCAGCCATAAATGACTAGTTTTGCACTGGATTATTTTGCCGACCATTTGCCCCGAAAACCCTATCACACGGATGATTTACTCTATGGATTGCGTATCAATAACGCCGATGTGGCCAAGCTCGCCCGTTACATCCAGCACAACCCCCCCCATGCCGCTTTCTGGTTTGTGTTTGATGTTGATCGCGTTGGTGCGGCGATAGACTGGACGGACAGCAACGCGCCCGCCCCCAACATCACGGTAAAGAACCAGACGAACGGACATGCCCATCTGCTTTATGGGTTACAAACCGCCGTCAGAACTGCCCCCGATGCCAGTATCAAAGCCCTGAAATATGCTGCATCGGTAGAGCGTGGCTTGTGTGCGAAACTCCGTGCAGACGTGAATTACAGCGGACTGATTTGCAAAAACCCCCTTAACCTGCACTGGCAGGTGACCACATGGCGTCAGGCAGTCTACACGCTGGACGAACTTGCCGATTATGTCGATTTGAACGCCCCAGAAGCCCGCGTGAACGATTTTAATTACGGGCTGGGGCGTAACTGTGAATTATTCGAAAAAACGCGTAAATGGGCTTACAGGGCGATTAGGCAGGGGTATCCCGATTTTGCCCGGTGGCAACTGGCCGTCATTCAGCGTGTGGAAATGTACAATGTCCAGCTGACCAACCCGCTATCGCTGCCGGAATGCGCCTGTATCGGGCGCAGTATTGCCAAGTGGACACACCAACGCATGAGCGAAAAGGCGTTCGCGCAGTATGTTGCAGACACGCATACGCCAGAGATTCAGGCAGCCAGAGGACGTAAATCAAAGCGTGGCGCGATCCCAAACTCAGAGAGAACGCTCAAGCCGTGGGAATCACTAGGAATTAGTCGCCGCTGGTATTACCACAAAAAGAAAAATGGTTTGCTTTGAGTGCACCAGATAACCTATATCAGATAACAGCCCCTTTTTGGGGCTTTTTTGTTTTTTGACGTTAGCTAAAGAACATTGGTTTTTTTAGCACAGTCCGCTCGCCGCAGCCTAACGACCGAGCGCAGCGAGCGAGTGGGCGAGGAAGCGGAATATCTACTGAACTTAATGTTTTGCACGGTCACTCAATAGCTATATAAGAACCCTTTTTTACTTAACAATTTATTTAATCACCTATATTATATAGCTATCTTTATGCCTGTCGGCATGGTTATTTTCTCCGCTAGGGCTGCGAAAACAACAAAGGGAAAAATTCATTTATGTCAGTCTGGACGCCTGCCAACATTCATTTTTCCCCTCTTTCTGTCTTATGTCGGCTGGACGCCGCCAACGTCAGAAATTCACCCGCGCCCCGTCATGCTCACGCATGACCAAAATCAAAAACTACGTCGCTGGATGCGCCTAACGTTTCACTGTTTTTCATTTTGGTCATGCGCTCACTGGCATTCACTTTGACGGGGCGCCGCCCACCGAAAAATCACAACTGGGGTTGTGTTTTTCTCTCACCTGCTGGGGCAGGTTCGTTGTGCTTTATGGCACGGCGAAAAATCTGCTGGGGCAGACTGTTTCTTGTGTACTTTCGCAAGCTGGACGCAATGCGAAAGTATGAAACCGAGGCTTATCACGCTGGGGCGTTCTGAGCCTCTTTCTCACGCTGGGGCGCGAGAATTTCACCGAAAAAGAGGGGGAGTATGTCTTTATCATCGGCGTTGTATTCTGTTCTGAAAGCGTATCCGTTCGCGTTTTCTGTCATTGAAGCGGACTGGCTGGCTGTTGCTGTTTGCGGGTTTGTTTTTAGTTTTGTCTTTTTTACTTTGAGCCGGACATTACATGCTTATAGCCTGCTGGGTGTGAGCAGTGAGGCGATTCGAAAAGCGCAATTGCACAACAAAACGGGTGATGGGAAAACAATCCCGTTAGTGTGGCGTCAGAAAGCGAATCTGGACAATCCGTCCAAACGTATTTATGCCAAGCGCTGGATTTCACGGCTATTTATGTCATTGGTGAGCGCGTTGTTTGGTTTAACTGCTTTATCTTACCTTCTGTTAGTTCTTGCCTGCTTTATCATCAATGAAAAAGTCACGTTTGAGTTATTGTTGAGTGAAAACCGTTTTTATCCGGTGTTCTGGCTGGCGGGTTCTCTGGTGGCAGGGGGGATTGTATCGAGTCTGGTTTACTTTATTTTTATCCGTGACGTTATGGCGAAAAAAGATGCAGAAATTAACCGCGTTATCATTGAAAAGCGGAATAAGCATAAAGGGCGAACGGGTGAACTTTCTGACGCCCGTTCACTGCAATTTGCGTCTGTGCCTGATTTCAATCCGGTTGATTACTTTGACATGGCGGCGGCCAAAGATGCCGTATTCCTCGGACTGGACGAGAAACGCCACCCTATCACTATCCCGCGCAAGATATGGGTGAAATCCAATGTTCAGATAATGGGTTCAGTCGGCAGTGGTAAAGGTGTGCTGGCCTGTTGTGCTCTGGCGCAGTGTGCCGGAACGTTTAATGACACGGTCATTGTTTTTGATCCGAAGAATGATGAATTTGCCCCGCACGTTCTCAAAGGGCAGTCTGATAAATTTTTACTGCTGGATTTACGCCAGGGTAAACCTGCACAACTGAATATTTTCCGTGACCTGTCATCTTATCAGCTCAATGAATTGCTGGTATCGGGCTTCAGTCTCGGACGGCGTGGCGATAATGCGGATTTTTACCGTGACAATGACCGCCAAGCTGTCCGTTTGCTGTCGTCCCAGTTTGAACAAGGCACAGATGTCGCTGCCCTACTTGACGCGGCGCAACGTTTGCCACAAAAGGTCAGGGAGTCCGCCAGTGGTTTTATGACGCTATTGCAGGAATTGTGCTCGTTGTCCGTTTTACAGACCCGTGAGGGGATTGATTTAAAGGATTTTATTCTTAACGGCGGTTGTCTGTATGTTGTCGGTTCTCTGCGTGATGAATCGGTGATCATGCTGCAAAAAATGTTGTTTGTGCGTTGCTTACAGATTATCGAGGAGCGCGACCGTTTTCATGAAACTACGCACGTGAATATTTTTCTCGACGAGGTTAAGTACCTGCTTTCAAAATCCAGTCTGGAAGCCCTCGGCACAGTACGTGACAAGAACTGTAATATTCTGCTGACGCACCAGTCCCTCGGTGATTTTGGTCAGTGTGGTGCAGACATGAAGCCGGAAGTAGTCCAAGCGACGGTGATAGACAACACGCCGATTAAATGGATCTACCGCATGAAAGATTACAAGGTGGCGGAGTGGGCAAGCAAGCAAACGGGGCAAATACTTGTAGACAGTGAACGGCGCAACGTGACCACAGAGACCGGCAATGTCGAACTGATGAGCACCGAAACCACCGTATTTAAAGAAAAACGCGAACTGATAGACACCAACACCATTCAGCACCTGCCCGACGGCGCGGCCGTGATGATCGGTGTCGGTCTGGCGCGGGTTGCCTACAGCAAACCGATTAAGGTGGCGCGACAGGCGATTGCGTTAACCGAATACCCGACTATCAAGCTGCCTGATTTTCATTTTTCAGCGGGTGAGCCTGTTTCATCCTCCCCTGAATATGCCGGAGAAATACCGCAACACAAAGAGGCTGTCACCGAGTCTGTGGCACAGACACACTTTAAACGAGAGAGTCATGATGACAATGGGTGGCGATAATTTTATCCGCTCCTACAAAGAGCGTATGGC
>NZ_JAQRFJ010000089.1:0-9121 GCF_028599065.1 Xenorhabdus sp. PR6a
TTTGTTTCTGATTTACTGTATTTTTATTTGAATTAAACATAATTAAATATCCTCATTTATTAAAATAATAGTTTAATTATTAAAGGGTATGTTTTAAAAATCAATTATAAAATTTATAAGTTGTGTAATAAAAAATTAATATTTTGGATATAATCCAGTCAAAGGGAGTCCTGCGCTTTTCAGACCTCTAAAGAATATCGTGAAGAGTTGATAAGAGAGTAGCTGGCTCAATAGTACGTTAATGGGATATCCCATTAACGTACTAACCTGAAGAGTAATGTTGGCTAGTTTAATTAAACTTAAGTTGATCCTCTTCTCTGTAAGTGAAAGTTATTTTTTCACCAGGTGATAAAGGAAATGCCATTTTTACGATAGGTATTATTATGCCCGTAGACTGATAAAAGTCTCTTTGGTCATATTGGGCATCTTGTAATCCATTATTTTGATAAAAAAAGGCTTCAATGGGCAATTTATTGGGAATATTTTGTTCCCAAATACCTAAAACCAATTCATTATTCAAAGGTAAGTCAATAAGTGAACTCACTTTAATGCCTTGCATAAATATATCCGCACTACCTTCACCGGTTACATCGAAGCCACATTGAGCATTACGATCACGATGGTTGATATTTACATAATTATCAACCCATTGTTGTGCCGTAGTGATGTTTTGTTGTTGACAAGATCCTAAATCGGGATACCCCGAATAAGAACCACACCCTTTATTATTTCTGGCATCCGTACCTCCATCAATAGGAAAATAACAAAGGATTTCGGGATTTATTTTTTCAGGATTGTTCAGAATTTCAAGATAAGGAGAAAAAATGTAGCCATTATGGTGATCAACTTCTAACTGAACAACTTTAATATCGGATCTTAGATAAGAAAATGAAACACTCCCTCTTCTTTCTGACGTGGGGCTTGGATTCCATGAATGATATGCGTCTGAAGCAACAGTTCCCCTGATTAATATTCCAGAACATAAGAATATTGGAAGTCCATCATCCCCACAGTCAGTTTGGTTATCAAGGTATCTTTGAGTTAATTTTTCCGCAATATTTTCTCCAGTATCTGAATTGGCATTACCGATAAAGAATAATATACACATTATAATTTTTAGCGTAAAACTTATTTTGTTTATAAATGTTTTCATAAATTATATATCCTATAAACTTCAAATTACATTTTGCAAAATAAAGGAAACTTATTATCTTCCCACGGCGGGGGAGATAATAAATGCAGTTTGAATTACGATGAATACAAACAAATTGATTTCACTAATAACTTTTATAAAACTCGCCTTAGTATTCGGGAAAAATCATATCTCACTCCTGGATTCATACTTCCGACTGCATAATCAATTAACACTATTGATCCTCTATTTTCGTTTACCCAATCTTCTGGAAGCTTTACACCCATTTGTTGTGGATCATCTACGGGTTTATAATTAGACTGTGTTTGAGATTTCCCAACAGCCCTTATTTCTACTGAATCGGGAGGAGCCATACCTTCATATTTAATAATTACATGAATTGTACCATCACCTCGATAAAAAAGTTTTGGTGCTGGTAAGTTGAGTCTTTGCTTTTCAATCGTTAAAAAGAAAAACTCTGAGTATTGTACAGAGGTATAATTACCATCTGTATTATTAATTTTAAACCAAATTCGTGCCGTACTACCAATAGAATCGAGAAATTGCATTCTAGGAATATAGAATGTTAAAGGGTTAATTTCGGTTACTTCTTGGATATTTGTTGAATATTGGGGTAAAAAAGAACCTTTCTGACCTTGCCACAAAACTTGAACATTTTGCCCTAGTGTCATACCATCATACACAGGTACAATTATTTCTAATTCGTCTAACCTATAATAATCATCTTTTGTTAATAAAGTACCATTTTCGCTAGTAGCTTGTGGAACAGTTACAACTTGATGAACTTTAGGTTCAGATTCTCCGTAAAATATCATAGTTACATCTGAAATATCAGATTTTGCTTCATTACCTGATAATGATTTAGTTACAATGTAATATCCATGATAGGTACGATCTTCTGAAAAATCATCTATAGAAAAAAGAATTTCAACAAATTTATCTGGATTTTCATTAAGTATTTTAGGAATTGAAGTTATAATATTACCAGTAATACTATCTTTTAAGTAACCTACAATTTTATCACCTTTAGTTTCAGTAAAATAATATGGAATTAACATTACTATATAAACAGTTCCTTGAGATTTTTGGGCATTTATATCAATTTTCCCATTTACTGCTTGTGGATATGAAGGAAGACTTAATGAATTATTAGCCATGGTTATCATATATATCCTATTTAGAATAGTTGAGATAAAAGTAACCATATTTAAAATTATAAAATATCGTCACTTTGATTAAATACAAATTAATAATTTAAATATTTAATTTATTTCTCCTGGCAGGACAGTATCTACATACGCCTGCCATTTTTTACTATAATGTCCAGTACCTTCAGTCCCTTTGAAATAATCGATATATAGCGTGGCTGATCCACCGTACTCACTAGCGCCACCAAGATCCCTAAGTATATCGCCAGGAATCTCGATATGTCCTTTTGACGTAGTTTGACCTGCGGATGCCGCAGCTAACTGAAGTGGAAACTTAACGTTTAATTTCCCCCTGTTAGATGAATTAACCGTCAATTGAATAGTAATGGTATCTCTGGGATTGACTTTAATTTTATTATTAGAATCAGCCTCAACTTCCACATAGAGAGCAGTTCCCCCATTAAACATATATTGACTAATTGTAGTGTAATTAATTATATCATTCATGGGTATGATATCATCTGGATTAAGTCCATGACTAGAATATATCACAGGATATAACAAAGTCCTTTCATTTACATCCGGCCCTCTTGAACCCCACTCATATTTAAAACCAATCGTGTAAGAATATAAGATCTTCATATCTTCTCTTGCGAGAATATAACCAAAGGTACTTTCTTTATCGGACATTGGCAATGCTGAATAGGGTAACTGATAAGCATAAGTACCTAAATTCGCTACATTTGAAACTTGAGTATAGGTGTCTAATACTTTACCATTAACAGTAAACAAAATATAATCTGTATCTTTAGCTTGAGGATATTGTGGAATTTTTACATTAAAACTTGTTTCATTTTCTACGGGTGTTAAAACATCACCATCGAGTTGTAATATTTCAGGAGCACCCGGATGTGCATTAAATAGGGCACTCGATGCATCTAAAATAAACAGGGGATCTTTGGATGCATATTTGGTTAAAAAACCATCTATCGAGCTATGTAACTTTAATAAGAGCGACTTCGATTCTTGAGGAAATACATAAAATTGCAGGTTACCTTTCGAATCTGTGGTTAAATTAACATACTGATATCCTGAAAACCCATCAACACTAACGGGTAAGTCATTACCTTTGATATCCATCAATTTGACTTTTGATAAACTAGTTTGATCGTTTACCGATATATTAATACTTAAATTAGTGATTACTTTATTTGAGGTATCTTTTACGGTTGTTGATATTAATACTCTATTAGGATTATTTAAAGCAGGTAAGTTTTCACCTGTAGGTGTTTCGATATAAATTTTATCTGAAGTTAATATCAAAGTATTTACATCTATATCTGAAATTTTGTAATTGAAAACTTGGTCATTATAGCCGGTGTTTGTTGTTTTTACAGTGAAGTTTTCAGTTTTACCTATAAACTTCGCATCTGCACTAATTTTAACAAAAACAGTAGCTGTAGCAGATTTAAGACTAGGATCTATAGTAATTACTGGGCTTGTAGTGAATTCAATCCAATGACTCTTTGAAGTGATAGTTATAACATCTTTAGGTTTAAAATCTTTTGTCCCGCCCGATATTGTAATATTTAATTTTAAATTCTGACCGCTGATAAGGGTTGCATTATTAGGGAACTGTGTACCATCATCCATTGATATTGTTACCTTTTGTTGCTGAGTTACTGTATTTTGATTTGGATTCAACATAATTAAATTTCCTCATTTATTAAAATGATGGCTTAATTATTAAAGGGTATACTTTAAAAAATCAATTATAATATTTATAAGTTGTGTAATAAAAACTAATATCGGATATATGAAGCGATTTTAAGGGAGTAAAACTTAGATTGAAAGGAGATGTTGATAAAAGAGCGTTATTTAGTCCGGTAAAATTGGGGCTCAGTGTGATAAAGACTACAGCGACACATTGACATTGCACATTATTCCGCTTATTTCTGGTGATCCTTTGGTTAACGTTGCTTAAAAAGGAAGAAGAATGTCTGAGTTGCAAATAACGCAGGCGAATTTCCGTTTAAGTGACACCCGTATCTTACGGCTACCGTCACTGAAAATTATATGGCTGGATTTATTGGGGTTATCTGGCGCAACGGCAATTAGCCCCTTGCATAGTTTGTCATGGGGGCAGCAACGACTGGTTTTGATTGCCCGCGCGCTGGTGAAACATCCCGCTTTATTGATTCTGGATGAACCCTTGCAAGGGCTTGATCCCCTAAACCGCCAGTTAGTCCTGCGTTTCATTGATATCATGATTTCTCATGGTGACACGCAGCTTCTGTTTGTTTCTCATCATCAGGAAGATGCACCAGAGTGCATTACTCATCGCCTGCGATTTATTCCTGACGGTGATATTTATCGGTATGAAACCGAGAGCGTTGCCTTAAAATCGCTGTAATCTTCTTATCCACAACCTTATTGCGATTCCCCTTGTGATAGAGGGGAATATTTTTTTGATATTTTTGTTATTATTTTTGAATTTTTTAACCATTACTATAAAATCACCGCCTATTTTTAGACTATTTCATTGGTTTTTTCAAAGATAACAGGGAATTATATGGCTTGGGCATTTCTTGCCGTTTCATTGGCACTTTTAGTGAGTCGCCAGAAAATTGCTTTTTTCATTGCACTTTTCGCTATCATTGCAGGGATCAGCACTCACGTACTGACTTATCCGGCTATAATCACGCTGTCAGTGATGACGCTTTTAGGTGTGGCACACATTTATTGCCAAAAAAACAACGCTCTCAAAGTCATCACGGAGTTGTTATTGCTCACTGGTGGTATTTTGCTGTTTATCCATTACATTCCAGGATTTCATAATCTCAAATATCTGGATAAAGTGCAGGTCGGCCCGCTCAGTGCGCCTTTTTCAATGTATTTCAACTTTGACAAGGCGTTGCTGCCCTTCATCCTAATCTTCTGTATGCCGACTTTGTTCACCCGAAAACCGTTGGTTGAGGCACCGCCTCACGGATGGGCGTTGTTGATCGCAGCCATTCCAGCACTATTAGGGCTTGCGACAGCATTGGGTGGATTGTCCGTTGAACTCCATTTACCTGATTGGTTCCCTGCTTTTGTTATCGCTAATCTGTTTTTTGTTTCTTTGGCCGAAGAAGCGCTGTTTCGTGGTTATATTCAGCAAAAGTTAAGCCAATGGATGAATCCTTACTTAGCGCTTATCATGACTTCCCTGCTTTTTGGTGCAGCCCATTTTGCCGGCGGTGGTTTACTGATGATTTTCGCTACACTGGCAGGGTTAATTTATGGTCTGACATGGTTGTGGAGTGGTCGTTTATGGGTCGCGGTAGCTTTCCATTTTTCACTCAATCTGATGCACCTGCTATTTTTCACCTATCCAATAAAATCAGTGGTCATGCACTAAACTGAATTCCATTTAATCTGAATTGTCTCCCTCTATTTATTGGAAGACAATTCAGATCATAAACTCCCTGCTATCCCCTCAACCCTTCCAGATAGGTAACCGCCGTAATTATCACCAAACATGATTTAAAACAGAAGATACGAGACTATTGTTTGCCGTTTTGGTCTGTCGCGCCATATAATGCCCGCAGCGATCTTTTCATTTTGTATTAAAAAGTACTGATAGGAGTTTAAGCTATGGCTGTAACTAAACTGGTTCTTGTAAGGCACGGAGAGAGCGAGTGGAACAAAGAGAACCGTTTTACTGGCTGGACTGACGTTGAATTGTCTGACAAAGGCCGCTCTGAAGCACAACAAGCCGGCCAACTGTTGAAAGAAGAAGGTTTTGCTTTTGATTTCGCCTACACTTCCGTTTTAAAACGTGCCATCCACACTTTGTGGAACATTCTGGACCAAGTTGATCAGCAATGGCTGCCCGTTGAGAAAAGCTGGAAACTGAATGAACGTCACTATGGCGCATTGCAAGGTCTGGATAAAGCAGAAACCGCCGCTAAATATGGTGATGATCAAGTTAAATTGTGGCGCCGTGGCTTCGCGATTACACCTCCTGATTTGACCAAAGATGATGAGCGTTACCCAGGCCACGATCCTCGTTACGCAAACCTGAAACCCGAAGAACTTCCGGCAACGGAAAGCCTCGCGACAACGATTGAGCGTGTTGTGCCTTATTGGGAAGAAGTTATCAAACCACGCGTCGCAAAAGGTGAAAAAGTCATTATTGCCGCTCACGGTAACTCCCTGCGTGCCTTGGTAAAGTATCTGGATAATATGAGCGAAGAAGAAATTCTTGAGCTGAATATTCCAACGGCTGTCCCACTGGTTTATGAGTTTGATGAAAACATGAAACCTGTCAAACACTACTATCTGGGCAATGCTGATGAAATCGCGGCAAAAGCAGCAGCCGTTGCTAATCAGGGTAAGGCGAAGTAATCCTTAAGGATCGCAGAAGTCAAAAAGAAAAGTGTGTTAAAAAGCCGGATTAATTTCCGGCTTTTTTTATCACGTCTTGACGATAAATCAGCTTCTGCGACTCTGGACAGCCTGAGACAACTGGCGCAGTAATGTTTCTGTATCTTCCCAACCAATACAACCGTCTGTCACACTCTGGCCATAAACCAAAGGCTCACCACTCTCCAGATTTTGATTCCCTTCAACCAGATGGCTTTCAACCATCACACCGATGATGGCATTTTCACCGCCTGCAATCTGACCACAGACATCCACGCCGACATCCATCTGTCTTTTGAACTGCTTCGCGCTGTTTGCATGACTGAAATCAATCATTACACGGGGAGCCAAGCCTGCTTTTTCCAGCCCTTCTTTAACTGCACTGACATGTTTGGCGCTATAATTAGGTTCTTTGCCGCCACGCAGAATAATATGGCAATCCTGATTACCGGTAGTATTAACAATTGCAGAATGGCCCCATTTCGTGACAGATAAGAAACAGTGCGATGAGCTGGCTGAACTAATCGCATCAATCGCAACTTTGATGGTTCCATCCGTGCCGTTTTTGAAACCCACCGGGCAAGACAGGCCGGAGGCCAATTCGCGATGAACCTGAGATTCTGTTGTGCGTGCGCCTATTGCGCCCCAGCTCATGAGATCTGCCAAATACTGGGGGGAAATCATATCCAGGAATTCACCTGCCGCAGGTAGCCCCATATTGTTGATATCAAGCAATAGCTTGCGGGCAGTACGCAATCCATCGTTGATATCAAAACTGCAATCCATGTTTGGATCATTAATCAGCCCTTTCCAGCCTATAGTTGTGCGAGGTTTTTCAAAATAAACCCGCATGACGATTTCCAAATCTGCTTGTAGCTCTTCACGTAATTTATTCAAGCGCCCGGCATATTCTAATGCCGCTTGTGGATCATGAATTGAACATGGGCCAATGACTACCAATAGACGATCATCTTCACCAATTAAAATATTATGAATAGATTTACGTGCCTTACGAACAGTAGTAGCACTATCTTCTGTCGCCGGAAATTTTTCGAGTAATGCAACTGGTGGCAATAATTCTGTTATTTTTCTTATTCTTATATCGTCATTCTGGTAATTCATGATCCTTTCACCTAATGTGTTTACAGTTATTTGAAAATAATTTTGTGATCTCAATCTAACTGTTAGGCGTTGTGCTGTAAATAATCTTTGTGTGTAAAAATAAGATAGTTGTTTATAGAAAATACCGTTTAACATAAAAATGAAGTGAATTCAGAGAAATGGACTAATAAGAAAAGAATATTTAGCGGTAAAATAGAAAATAATAGACCATAGACAGGTTAATTATCTATGGTCTATTATCAGTTTTAGTTTACATTTTCTTCTGATCACTATCCGTTGTGTCTAGCCCATTATGTTTAGCGGCTTTGATCCACAAACGGGCTCCATTCAGTGCAATCCCCATCAAGATAATATATTGCAGCGACATCGCCAGAACACCTTGATGATAATAAATCACGACACTGATTACATTGATGATGATCCAAATCAGCCAGTTTTCTACGTGCTTACGCGTCATCAATATCATTGCCACTATGGATAATACCGTCATCACAGAATCCCAAAACGGGAAAGCATCGGGCTGTAAAGCAGGCAGGGTAATATTAAAGCCCACTCTCTGCAAAACAAACACGGCCTCTTTTGCCATATAACCAAATATTTGATCAATGTTAAATGTCATCACCCATATGGCAAAGATAGAAATCGCGGCAACCATAGCCATCTGTTTAAGGCTGAGCCAACGAATTTTAAGCTCTATTTGTTTTTGCTCATCGACTCGGCTCCATGCATACCAACCATAGATATTGGCGGCGAAGAAAAAGATTTGCAGAATGAGGCTAGCGTAGAGTTGAATTTGAAAAAAGATGACAGCGAATAGTGAGACATTAATTAATCCAAATAGATAATTAATGATTTTCTCCTGGCTAGCAAGCCAGATACATAACAAACCCGCTATTGTGCCTATCGCTTCAATATACGAAAGGTTATAGCCGCCTGTTCCTAATGGTATGTGTACTAATATGTTATGAATGTTGAAAAAATCCATACTTTCTTATCCTTACCATAAACAATGTTTAGTATAGCAATACAACACATGTGAAATCATAAGGTAAATAGGCCATCTTGCCCCTTGTTGTTTTGCATACTAAACAAGATAACGAATTTAAAGAAAAAAGTCTTTAGGTATTTTAAAGATTTTAAAAACGATAAAGAAAAAATGTGAAACCAGTAATCAACTTATTAAGTTATTACTCTAACGATTGAATTAAAGCGTTATCTAAGGAATGTTTGAGATAAGAGTTTAGATGGTGGGTCGTGCAGGATTATTCGGCCTGCGGCCTCACCCTTCGGG